>NZ_LATC01000180.1:0-4666 GCF_001414075.1 Mycobacterium sp. UM_11
GCCAGCGCAACGTGGTTTCGTCTAGTGCGCAGGACACGACGCGGGTGCGAAATGTGATGTCGCGGCGCAGGTCGAGTTTGTCGGCCACCCAGTTCAGATACGCGAGGATCTCCGCCTGGGTCGCGTACTTCTCGGTCCAGTTCCACTCTTGCTGCAATTCATCGGAGAAGGAATAGCAGTAATCGACGCTTTCGACGTCACAGCGCGCACCCGGATAGCGGTTGTAGTACCAGGTGCCGCCGAGCTCCGGCGCCGCCTCGAGGACCCGCGCGGACAGTCCCTGACTGCGGAGCTTGTGCAGGGCGTAGAGGCCGGCGAACCCCGCGCCGACCACGACAACGTCGACCGGCTCCGCGCTACTCACGGGCAGGGACGTTATGTCGTACCACCCCGACCGCGGGGGCCGATTCCCGGTCACCGGACACTGAGGTGACCTAGCCCCGGCCCGCGGGCGCCACCGTCGTGCAGTCAATTTCGACCGCTTTTTCGCCCGCTCATCGGGAAGGGCTTCGGCTGAGGCACGAACTGCGGTAGACCATTACTAAGCCCCCAGACGTAAGGAACCAACATGAGCGAACGGGTACTCGACCGGGTCGTGGCGATGGCGGATCAGTTGCGCGACCAGGCCGCCGAGGCCGAGCGGATCGGGCGGCTGACCGATGACACGGTCAAGCTGATGAAGGGCGCCGGCCTGATCCGGCTGCTGCAAACCAAGCAATACCAAGGCTTCGAGGCGCACCCCCGCGAATTCGCCGAGACGACGATGGCGACCGCTGCGCTGGACCCCGCGGCCGGCTGGATCGTCGGCGTGGTCGGCGTGCACCCCTATCAGTTGGCGTACGCGGACCCCAAAGTCGCCGCCGAGATCTGGGCCGACGACGTCGACACCTGGATGGCCTCCCCCTACGCGCCGCAGGGGGTGGCCAAACCCGTCGACGGTGGCTACATCTTCAACGGCCGCTGGCAGTTCAGCTCGGGCACCGACCACTGCGACTGGATCATCCTCGGCGCGATGCTCGGCGACGAGAAGGGCATACCGATCATGCCGCCCCAGATGCTGCACATGATCCTGCCCCGCAAGGACTACGAGATCGTCGAGGACTCGTGGAATGTGGTGGGGTTGCGGGGAACCGGATCCAAGGACGTCATCGTCAAGGACGCCTTCGTCCCGTCGTACCGGACGATGGACGCGACGAAGGTGATGGACGGCACCGCCCAGCGCGAGGCCGGCATGACCGAACCGCTCTATCTGATGCCGTGGTCGACGATGTTCCCGCTGGGCATCTCGGCGGCCACCATCGGCATTGCCGAGGGGGCGCTGGCCGCGCACCTCGACTACCAACGCGAGCGCGTCGGCGCCACCGGAACCGCGATCAAGGACGACCCCTACGTCATGTTCGCCATCGGCGAGGCCGCCGCCGATATCAACGCCGCCCGCCAGGAACTGCTGGCCAACGCCGACCGGATCTACGACATGGTCGCCGCCGGCAAGGAGGTGTCGTTCGCCGACCGCGCGGCCGGCCGGCGCACCCAGATCCGCGCGGTGTGGCGCGCGGTGTCGGCGGTCGACGAGATCTTCGCACGCTCGGGCGGCAACGCGGCCCGCATGGACAAGCCGCTGCAACGGTATTGGCGCGACGTGCACGTCGGCCAGCTGCACGCCATCCACATGCCGGGCACCACCTATCACGCGTCGGCGCTGAGTTCGCTGGGCATCGAACCGCCCGAGGGCCCGCTGCGGGCCTTGATCTAGGAGCAGATGTTGACCGACCTGAAAAGCCTGGGTTACATCACCATTTCGACCAACGACATCGACCGCTGGCGGCAATTCGCCTTCGGCGTCCTGGGTTTCGCCGAGGGTAAGGGCCCCGACCCCGAGGCGCTCTACCTGCGGATGGACGAGCGGGCGGCGCGATTGATCGTGGTGCCGGGTGAGACCGACCGGGTGCTCACCATCGGCTGGGAGGTGCGCGACCACCCGGCGCTGCAGCGGGTCAAGGCGACGCTCGACGGCGCGGGGGTGCCGTTCAAGCAGCTGTCCGTCGACGAGGCCGAGGCCCGCCGGGTGGAAGAGGTGATCAGCTTCGAGGACCCGGCGGGCACCACGCTCGAGGTCTTCCACGGCGCGGTGCTCGATCACAGCCCGGTGATCACCCCGTTCGGCGCGAGGTTCGTCACCGGCGATCAGGGGATGGGCCACGTCGTCGTGCCCGCGATGGATCCGGGCGGCGTGTTCGACTTCTACACCGAGGTCCTCGGTTTCCGTTCCCGCGGGGCGTTCCGGGTGCCGCTGCCGAAGGAGTTCGGCCCGGTGCGGGTTCGCTTCCTCGGGATCAACGAGCGCCACCACAGCCTGGCGATCGTGCCGGCCGCACACATGCGTGACCCTCGCCTGGTGCACATCATGGTCGAGGTCGACGCCCTCGACGCGGTGGGCCAGGCGCTGGACCGCGTCAACGCCGAAGGCTTCCAGTTGTCGTCCACGCTCGGGCGGCACACCAACGACAAGATGATCTCCTTCTACGTTCGCGCGCCCGGCGACTGGGACATCGAGTTCGGCACCGAAGGCATGCGAGTCGACGAAAACTATTACACGGCAGAGGAAATCACCGCCGACAGCTACTGGGGTCACCAGTGGATCGGTGAAATGCCCGCGGCCATGCGGCTATGACACCGGATACCGACGTCACGCCGGTCCCGGCCGCGTCGATCACCTCGTGGGATGACGAGGCCGACGTCGTCATCGCCGGCTACGGGGTGGCCGGCGCCGCGGCGGCGGTCGAGGCGGCGCGCTCGGGCGCCGAGGTTCTTGTCCTGGAACGCACCGGATCCTGGGGCGGCGCGGCGGCGATGGCGGGCGGGTTCATCTACCTCGGCGGTGGCACTGGAGTGCAAAAGGCTTGTGGCTTCGACGATTCCGTCGACAACATGGCGGCCTTCCTCAACGTCGCGATGGGACCCGGCGCCGACGAAGACCGGATCGCCGACTACTGCGCCGGCAGCGTCGCGCACTTCGACTGGCTGGTCGGCTGCGGTGTGCCGTTCAAGGCGGAGTTCTTCGCCGAGCCCGGCTGGGAACCGATGGGTGACCAGGGGCTGATGTACAGCGGCGGGGAAAACTCCTACCCGTTCAACACGATCGCCTCCCCCGCCCCGCGCGGGCACGTCCCGCAGATGTCGAACAAGAAGCAGGGTGAAGCGAGCGCGGGCTACATGCTGATGAAGCCGCTCGTCGAAACCGCCACGGCGGCCGGCGCGCGCGCTCTCTACGACGTGCGCGGGCAACGCCTCGTCGTCGAGGCCGACGGCAGGGTGGTCGGGATCCGCGCCCGCCGGTACGGCGACGAGATTTCGGTTCGGGCGCGGCGCGGGGTGGTGCTGGCCATGGGCAGCTTCGCCTACAACGACGCGATGGTGGCGCGCTACGCCCCGCGGATCGCCGGCCGCCCGGCCGCCTCGATCGAGCAGCACGACGGCCAGGCGATCCGGATGGCGCAGGCGCTGGGCGCCGACCTGGCGCACATGGATGCGACCGAGGTCGCGATCTTCATCGATCCCCAGCAACTGGTGCGCGGCATCCTGGTCAACGGCCGCGGCCAGCGCTACGTCGCCGAGGACACCTACCCGGGTCGCGTCGGGCAACTCACGCTCTACCACCAGGACAACACCGCCTACCTCATCATCGACAACGACGCCAACGAAGAGGCGAACGCGTCGTGGTCGCCCAAGTTCATGCTGCGCCAGGCGACCTGGGTGGCCGACACCGTCGCCGACCTGGAGCGCGACATGGGGCTGGCGCCCGGCTCGTTGCAGGCGACCGTGGCCGCGTACAACGAGGGCGCCGCGCGGGGCGAGGATCCGTTGCTGCACAAGAAACCCGAATGGCTCAAGCCGATCGGCTCGCCGGTGGGCGCCATCGATTTGCGGGAGAACACCGGCGGTTTCACATTGGGCGGGCTGGCCACCACGCTGAACGCCGAGGTGCTGCACGTCAGTGGGGAACCCATCCCCGGCCTCTTCGCCGCCGGGCGCTGCACCGCGGGGTTGGCCGCGTGGGGTTACGCCAGCGGCATCTCGCTCGGCGACGGCAGCTTCTACGGCCGCCGCGCGGGCCGGTCCGCGGCCAAGGGCTGAGCCCAGCCGCATCCTTCGCTGCCGCCCCGAAACTCGCCGACTTCCGCGATGCGTGACAACCGCCACACCGGTGTGCTAGGAATATATTCCTAATAGGAATATACCGGTCAGGCACACTTGGAGGATCGATGTCAGGCATCGCCGAACCCGCCACCCCGACGGCCGTCATCGACCGCATATCGCTGGTCCTCGACGCCTTCGAGGGGCCGGGGCGGCTCACCCTGGCGCAGATCGTCAGGCGCACCGGCCTGCCCCGCTCGTCGGCGCATCGGATGCTCGAACGCCTGGTGCAGCTGCGCTGGCTGCGCCGCAGCGGCCGGGATTACGAGCTGGGCATGCGCCTCGTCGAACTCGGATCGCTCGCCGTGCATCAGGACCGGCTGGTGCGGGCGGCCGGCCCGCTGCTGGGCGAATTGCACCGCGCCACCGGCCTTGTCGTGCACCTGGCCGTGCTGGACGGCCCGGACGTGGTCTACCTGGACAAGATCGGTGACCAGAGGATCCCCACCCGGGCTGTCTCTTATACACATCT
>NZ_LATC01000181.1:0-4518 GCF_001414075.1 Mycobacterium sp. UM_11
CAGATGTGTATAAGAGACAGCCTGTGCGAGGTCGGGCGGCTCGCCCCCGGCGAACGCGTGCTCATCCACTCCGCCACCGGCGGTGTCGGACTGGCCGCCGTCTCGATCGCCCGGATGGTCGGGGCACGGATCTACGCGACGGCCGGCTCGGACGCGAAACGCGACACGCTGCGCGGCCTTGGCGTCGAGTACGTCGGTGACTCGCGGAGCGTGGATTTCGCCGACGAGATACGCGACATCACCGACGGCTACGGCGTGGACGTGATCCTCAATTCCCTTCCGGGCGAAGCCATTCGTCGCGGCGTCGAACTCCTCGCCCCCGGCGGCCGGTTCATCGAACTGGGCAAGAAGGACGTCCACGCCGACGCCGGCCTAGGGTTGGCCGGCCTGGCGAAGAGCGCCTCCTTCGCCGTGGTGGACCTCGACCTGAACCTCAAACTGCAACCGGCGCGCTACCGCCGCATGCTCGCCGACATCCTGCGGCACGTGTCGCAGGGCGCCCTGCAGGTGCTGCCGGTCACCGAGTTCGGTCTGCGCGACGCGGCCGACGCGTTCGCGCTGATGGCCTCCGGTCGGCACACCGGCAAGATCGTCGTCTCGATACCGGCCGGCGGCAGCATCGACGCGGTCGCCGCACCGCCACCGCACCCGCTGGTCAGCCCGGACGGCGGCTACCTCATCGTCGGCGGCATGGGCGGCCTCGGGTTCGTCGTCGCGCGGTGGCTGGTCGAGCAGGGCGCGGGACTGGTTGTGCTGAACGGACGTTCGGCCCCCGCCGCCGACGTCGCCGCCGCGATCGCGGAGCTCACCGCCGCGGGGGGCCGCATCGAGGTGGTGACCGGCGACATCGCCGAGCCCGGCACGGCCGATCGACTGGTGCGGGCGGTCGAAGACGCCGGCTTGCGGCCCGCCGGAGTCCTGCACAGCGCCATGATCCTCGACGACGAGATCGTGCTGAACATGTCCGAATCCGCCGCGCGGCGCGTGTTCACCCCGAAGGTCGCGGGCAGTTGGCTGCTGCACCGGGCCACCGCCCACCTGGATCTCGACTGGTGGTTGACGTTCTCGTCGGTGGCCTCCCTGCTGGGCGCGCCCGGCCAGGGCGCGTACGCAGCCGCCAACTCCTGGGTCGACGGCCTGGTCGCCCACCGGCGCTCCGCCGGGCTACCCGCCGTCGGAATCAACTGGGGCCCATGGGCGGAGGTCGGCCGCGCCCAGTTCTTCGCCGACCTCGGCGTCGCGATGATCACGGTCGAACAGGGCCTGGAAGCGATGCAGCTGGCCCTGGCGGCCGACCGCGCGCGCACCGGAGTGTTCAGCCTCGACGCGCGGCAGTGGTTCCAGTCCTTCCCCGCCGCGGCCGGTTCGTCGCTGTTCGCCCACCTGCACGACTCGGCCGGCGAACGGCGCGCCGGCGGGGGTGCCATCCGTGCCGAGCTGGACGCCACCGACGCCGGTGAGCGCCCGGCCCGCCTCGCGGCCGTGATCGCCGACGAGATCCGGGCGGTGTTGCGCTCGGCAGACCCGATCGATCCCGGCCGCCCGATGGAGTCGCTCGGCCTCGACTCGCTGATGGCGCTCGAATTGCGCAACCGGCTCGAATCCAGCCTGGGCACAACGCTGCCGGCCGCCCTGGTCTGGGCGTACCCGACGATCACCGACCTCGCGGGCGCACTGTGCGAGCGGTTGGGTTACGCGTCACCGACCGACGAGGAGCGTCACCCCGACGGGGAGGCCGAGCTATCGGACGAGGAGATGGAATTGCTGTCCGATCTGGTGGCGGCGAGCGAGCTGGAGACCGCGACGGGGGGCGGCGAGCAATGACGAGCATCGCCGAACGCGCGGCGCAGATGTCGCCCAAAGCCCGCGAGGTCCTCGCCCGTGAGCTCGTGCGCGCGGGCACGGCGTTCCCGACCGACATCGCCGAACCGGTGGCCGTGGTCGGCATCGGCTGTCGGCTGCCCGGCAAAGTGACTGGGCCGGAGAGCTTTTGGCAGCTGCTGCTCGACGGCCGCGACGCCGTCGGCGAGGTGCCCCCCGACCGGTGGGACGCCGACGCGTTCTACGACCCCGACCCGCAGGCGCCGGGCCGGATGACGACGAAGTGGGGTGGTTTCGTCGACGACGTCGCGGGTTTCGACGCCGATTTCTTCGGCATCACCCCCCGCGAAGCGATCGCGATGGACCCGCAGCAGCGCATCCTGCTCGAGGTCGCGTGGGAAGCGCTCGAACACGCCGGCATGCCCCCGGATTCGTTGAGCGGCAGCCGAACCGCCGCGCTGATGGGCGTGTCGGCATGGGACTACACCATCCTCAACCTCGAGCGGCGTGCCGAGATCGACGCGTACCTGAGCACCGGTAACCCGCACAGCGCCGCGGTGGGCCGGATCTCCTACCTGTTGGGGCTGCGCGGCCCGGCGGTGGCCGTCGACACCGCCTGCTCGTCGTCGTTGGTCGCGATCCATTTGGCCTGCCAGAGCCTGCGGCTGCGGGAAAGCGACACTGCACTCGCCGGCGGCGTGCACCTGTCGCTGTCCCCGTTCACCAGCATCGCCCTGTCCAAGTGGTCGGCCCTGTCACCGACGGGCCGGTGCAAGACCTTCGACGCCCTGGCCGACGGGTTCGTGCGCAGCGAGGGCTGCGGCGTGGTGGTGCTCAAGCGGTTGTCCGACGCCACCCGCGACGGCGATCGCGTACTCGCCGTGGTCCGCGGTTCGGCCATCAACCAGGACGGCCGGTCCAACGGCATGACCGCGCCGAACGCGGCGGCGCAGCGCGACGTGATCACGACCGCCCTGCGCCAGGCCGACGTCACGGCGGACAGCGTCAACTACGTCGAAACCCACGGCACGGGAACCGTACTGGGCGATCCGATCGAGTTCGAGGCGCTGGCCGCGACGTACGGGCTTGCGAAAGGTCAGAGCGAGGGCGGCTGCGCGCTCGGGGCGGTCAAGACCAACCTCGGGCATCTCGAGGCCGCCGCCGGGGTCACCGGATTCATCAAAGCCATCCTGGCCGTGAACCGGGGAGTCATCCCACCGAACCTGCACTTCACCCGGTGGAACCCGGCGATCGACGCGTCGTCGACCCGCCTGTTCGTGCCGACCGAGGGCACCGCATGGCCGACGGCCGGCATCCGCCGGGCCGCGGTTTCCTCGTTCGGCCTCAGCGGCACCAACGCGCACGTGGTGGTCGAGCAGCCGCCCGCCCCGGCGGACCGGCAGGCGCGCCCCGCGCCGACGGTGTCGACGCTGGTGGTGTCCGGCAAGACCCCGCAGCGGGTGGCGGCGATGGCCGCCACGCTCGCCGACTGGCTGGGCGGCCCCGGCGCGGCGACGCCGCTGGCCGACGTCGCGCACACGCTGACTTCCCGCCGGGCACAACACCCTTGGCGCGCGACCGTGGTGGCCCGCGATGGCGCCGCCGCGGTGGCGGGGTTGCGCGCCCTGGTCGCCGGCGCCCCGGCGCCCGGGGTGCAGGGCCCGGTCGAATCGACCCGCCGCCCCGGCACGGTGTTCGTCTACTCCGGCCAGGGCGCGCAATGGGCCGGCATGGGCCGCCGGCTGCTGGCCGACGAGCCCGCCTTCGCGGCGGCGATCGCCGAGCTGGAACCGGATTTCGTTGCTCAGACCGGCTTTTCGCTGCACCAGACGCTGGCCGAGGGGCGAGCGGTCGCCGGCATCCAGAACATCCAGCCGGTGCTGGTGGCCGTCCAGCTCGCGCTGACCGCGCTGTGGCGCCACTACGGGATCGAGCCCGACGCGGTGATCGGGCACTCCATGGGTGAGGTTTCCGCCGCGGTGGTGTCGGGGGCGCTCACCCCGGCGGAGGGGCTGCGGGTGATCGCCACCCGGTCGGCGCTGATGGCCCGGTTGTCCGGGCAGGGCGCGATGGCGTTGCTCGAACTCGACGCCGAGGCGGCCGGGGAACTGATCACCGACCACCCGCAGGTGACGCTGGCCGTGCACGCCTCGCCGCGCCAATCGGTGATCGCCGGCCCACCCGATCAGGTGGACGCGGTCATCGCGGCCGTGGCCGCCCGCAACCTGCTAGCGCGCCGCATCGAGGTCGACGTGGCCTCCCACCACCCGATCATCGATCCCATCCTGCCCGAATTGCGTTCGGCGCTGGCCGATTTGGCGCCCAAAACACCGACCATCCCGATGATCAGCACCACGAGTCCGGCGCCCGGCCCGTTGCTCGACGCCGACTATTGGGCGGACAACCTGCGCAACCCGGTGCGCTTCCATCAAGCCGTCAGCCAGGCCGGCGCCGAGAAGCACACCTTCATCGAGATCAGCCCCCACCCGCTGCTCACCCACGCCATCGCCGACACCCTCGGCGCCGCCGCGCACGCCGTTGGCACCCTGCACCGCGACACCGACGACACGATCACCTTCCACGGCCAGCTGGCCGCCGTCTCGCCTCACCCGCCCGCCACGGACCGCGGTCGCCTCGCCGAGCTCCCGGTGACGCCGTGGCAGCACACCCAATTCTGGGTCGCCGACCGGTCCGGGA
>NZ_LATC01000182.1:0-4287 GCF_001414075.1 Mycobacterium sp. UM_11
CGGAGATGTGTATAAGAGACAGTCCTCCTGGCGCGGGCACGCCACCCGGACGATGTCGCAGCCGGCGGCGGTGAGCTCGGCGATCTGCTGCAGGGTCGCGTTGACGTCGTGGGTTTTGGTGGTGCACATCGATTGCACCGAAATCGGATAGTCGCTGCCCACCCCGACGTCGCGGACCATGAGTTGCCGCGTCTTGCGCCGGGGGGCGAGCGTGGGCGCCGGAGCGTCCGGCATGCCCAGGCCAATGGTCACTTTCGTTCCTTCACGTCGACTATTGGAAGAGCCTGATCGGATTGACCAGATCGGCGGTCACGGTCAGCAACATGTAGCCGACCACGAACACCAGCACCACGTAGGTGGCCGGCATCAGCTTGAGGTAGTTCACCGGTGCGGCCGCGACCTTGCCGCGGGCCGACCGGATGAGGTTGCGGATCTTTTCGAACACGGCGATGGCGATGTGGCCGCCGTCGAACGGCAGCAGTGGCACCAGGTTGATCGCGCCCAGGATGAGGTTCAGCTGGGCCAGGAAGAACCAGAACGCCACCCACAACCCGTGGTCGACGGTGTCGCCGCCGATGATGCTGGCGCCGACCACGCTCATCGGGGTCTGCGGGTCGCGCTGCCCGCCGCCGATCGCGTGCACCAGCGCGCCGACCTTCGTCGGGATGGTGACCAGCGCCTTGCCGACCTCGCCGGTCAGGTCCCCCGCGAACGCGAGGGTGCCGGGCACCGCGGACAGCACGCCGTAGTGGGTGGGCGCGAGCTTGACCGCGGCGACGCCGATGGCGCCGACCGTCGCGGGCGCCGGCTGACCGCCCTGGCCGTTGGCCCCGTTGGTCACGAAGCGCTGGGTGGGCGTCACGTCGACGTAGGTGGTGATGGTGTTGCCGCCCCGCTCGACGACGACCGGAACGGTGCCGTGCATCTTGCGGATCGCCGCGGCCATGTCCTCGAAGGTGGACACCGGGGTGTCGCCGACCTTGACCACGACGTCGCCTGCGCGGATCCCGGCCACCGCGGCCGGGCCGGGGCCGGTGCAGTCTGCGATCTTGCCGGGCGCCACTTCCGGTGCGACGCAAGCGGTTTCACCAATCACCGCCCGGGTCGGCGGGTGCAGGTTCGGCAACCCCCAGACCAGTGCGATGCCGTAGATCAGGATCAGGCAGATGACGAAGTTCATGGCCGGACCGGCGAACAGCACCGCGACGCGCTTCCAGACGTCCTGCTTGAACATCGCCCGGTCGGTTTCGTCGGGGGCCAGCTCCTCCACCGAGGTCATCCCGGCGATGTCGCAGAAGCCGCCCAACGGCACGGCCTTGATGCCGTACTCGGTCTCCCCGCGCCGCGTCGACCACAACGTGGGCCCGAACCCGACGAAATAGCGCCGCACCTTCATGCCGGTGGCGCGGGCGACCCACATGTGGCCGCACTCGTGCAGCGCCACCGAGATCAGGATGGCGAGGGCGAACAGCACAATGCCGATAACGAACATCATCTGGTCTGCAGGACCTTTCTCACACCATTCCGGAGGCGTTGACGGGGGCCTGGGTGGGCCGTGCCCGTGCGACTCGATCGATTCGGCGCCTGGCGTTGTCCCTAGCCCAGCGCTGCGCGTCTAGTACCTCATCCACGTTAGCGGGTGAAACCGCCCATTGGTCTGCGGCGTGCAGCACGTCGGCGATGGTTTTCACGATGACGGGGAATCCCACCCGGCCCTCGAGGAACGCCGCCGCGGCTTCTTCGTTGGCCGCGTTGTACACCGCGGTCATGCAGCCGCCGGTCTGGCCGGCGTAACGGGCCAGTTCGACCGCGGGGAAAACCTCGCTGTCCAGCGGCTCGAAGTCCCAGCTAGCGGCGGTGCTGAAGTCGCACGCCGCGGCCACCCCGCGCACCCGGGCCGGCCAGCCCAGCGCCAGCGAGATGGGCAGCTTCATGTCAGGCGGGCTGGCCTGGGCGATGGTCGAGCCGTCGACGAACGTGACCATTGAATGAACAATCGACTGCGGGTGCACCACGACCTCGATGCGGTCGTACGGGATGCCGAACAGCAGGTGGGTTTCGATGAGCTCGAGGCCCTTGTTGACCAGCGAGGCCGAGTTCAGTGTGTTCATCGGGCCCATCGACCAGGTCGGGTGGGCGCCGGCCTGTTCCGGGGTGACGCCCTCCAGCTGGGCGGCGGTCCAGCCGCGAAACGGCCCCCCGGACGCGGTCAGCACCAGCTTGGCGACCTCCTCCGGAGCGCCGCCGCGCAGGCACTGGGCCAGCGCGGAGTGCTCGGAGTCGACCGGCACGATCTGGCCCGGTCGCGCCGCCCGCACAACCAGCGGTCCGCCGGCGACCAGCGATTCCTTGTTGGCCAGCGCGAGCCGGGCGCCCGATTCCAGCGCGGCCAGCGTCGGCCGCAGGCCCAGCGCCCCCACCAGCGCGTTGAGGACGACGTCGGCCTCGGTGTCTTCGACCAGGCGGGTCACCGCGTCGGGACCGCGGTAGGGGACGTCGGCGACGTGCGCCGCGCGTTCGTCGGCGACGGCGATGTTGGTGACGCCGGTCTGCTCGCGCTGCCGCAGCAGGGTGTCCAGGTTCGCGCCCCCCGCGGCCAGCCCGACGACCTCGAAGCGGTCCGGATGGGCCGCTATCACGTCCAGCGCCTGGGTACCGATCGAGCCGGTGCTGCCCAGCACCAGCACGCGCAGGCGGCCCTCGGGTGTCGCGGTTGTCACTCACTCATTGTGCCCGCTCGGTCCCGCGACCGGTGTGCCAGAATCTCTCCTACCAGCCGATCACGAAGGGGATTCACCGTGGCCAGTACCGAGGTGGAACAGTTCACCGGCGTCGACACCGTCGAGGTGCCGTCGGCGAAGTGGGGTTGGAGCAGGATCAATCACCGCACGTGGCACATCACCGGCCTGGTCATCATCGTGTTCCTGCTGGCGATGCTGCGCGGCAACCACGTCGGCCACATCGAGAACTGGTTCCTGATCGGGTTCGCCACGCTGGTGCTGGTCGCCCTGGTCCGCGACCTGTGGGGCCGCCGGCGCGGCTGGATCAGGTAGCGCCGCCGCCCCGGCGCGCGTCCGGCGGTACCAGGTGCCGCCGATGACGACGATCGTCAGCGCGCCCGCGGCCAGCGCCCATGGCCACATCCCGTGTTGGTACACCCAGCCGGCCAGCGTCCCCTGTAGGCGCCCGGCCGCGGTGATCACCGCATCCCGCGGATCGGCGTTCGCGCCCAGCAGGCGCACCTCGTAGGCGCCGTAATAGGCAACGTACAGACCGACCAGCATCAGCACGGCACCACCGATCCGGTCGACGAACGGCAGGACGCACCGCAGCCGGTCGGCCATCGCCGAGCTCGCGGTCGCCGCGGCGACGGCGAGTACGCCGACGACCAGGGTCAGCCCCCCGACGTAGGCGAGGTAGATCGCCACCGCCGTGACGATCGACCCGCCCCGCAGGCCCGCCGCGGTGACCGCCAGAAACGGGCCGACGGTGCACGACAGCGAGGCGATCGCGTAGCTGACGCCGTAGGAGTACATGGATCCAAGGCGGACCGTGGGCGCCCAGCGCGGGCCCACCGGCCGCGGGGTGAGCGCCGCCAGCCCGCGGCCCGACAGCAGCCACCCGCCCAGCGCCACAAGCACGACGCCGACGATGACCGTGGCGTACGGCACGTATCGCTGGACCGCGCCGGCGGCCGATACGGTCAGCGCGCCGAACAGGCCGAACACCGTCAGGAAGCCAAGCGCCATGACCGCGGTGGCCGCCAGGGCCCGCCCGGCCGCCGCCATCCCCGCTCGCGGCCCGCGCACCACCAGCAGGAGGTAGGCGGGCAGCATGGCAAACCCGCACGGGTTCAGGGCCGCCACCAGCCCGGCCGCGAAGGCCAGGCCGACGAGACCCCGATCCATCAGGACCTCAGCGCGGCGACCCGGTCAGACAACTCCTGCTGCGGCATCGCCGAGGTCGGGTTGTTCACGAACGTCGAGCTGCCGTCCGCGCGGTAGAACACGTAGGCGGGCTGCCAGGGGACGTTGTACCGGGCCCAGATCGCGCCGTCGGTGTCGTTGAGGTTGGTGAAGTTCAGGTTGTACTTGGCGACGAAGTTCTGCATCGCCGCGACGTCCGAGTGGGCCGCGACGCCCACGAACGTGACGCCGGGATTGGCCGCGGCCACCTGGCTCACGCCCGGCGCCTCGGCGTTGCAGAACGGGCACCACGGCGTCCAGAACCACAGCACCGCGGGTTTGCCCTGCAGGCTGGCGCCGTTGAACCTGTCTCTTATACACA
>NZ_LATC01000183.1:0-4165 GCF_001414075.1 Mycobacterium sp. UM_11
ACGCCGACGGCCTGCGCGTCGAACAACCGCGTCACATTGGCGTGTGTGACCGCCACCCCCTTCGGCGTGCCGGTGGTGCCCGAGGTGTAAATGATGTGCGCCATGTCCTCGGGGGACGGCCCCGGCGGCGCCGTCGCGGGCTGGGTGTGCAGCGCCGGATCGGCCACATCTACCACCGCCAGGTGATGACCCTCCACCTTCTCGGCCAACGCCGCGGTCGTGACCGCGGCGATCGGGGCGGTGTCGGTGAGCATGAAAGCAATCCGCGCCGCCGGCAACGCCGGATCGATCGGCAAATACGCCGCCCCGGCCTTGAGCACCGCCAGAATCGCCACCACCGCCTCGGCCGACCGCGGGAGGACCAAGGCGACGGCTTGCCCCGGACCGGCGCCATGCTCAATCAATGCGTGCGCCAACCGATTCGCCGCCTCATCGAGCTCGCGGTAAGTCAACGACCGCCCCTCGAACGTCACCGCCGGCGCAGCCGCCCCGCGGGCCACCTGCGCGGCGAACAACGCCGGAATCGACGCCGGGGTCCACGGCCGGGCCAGCACCGCCCGACTACCGGCCCCGTCCAACCAAGCGCGCTCACCGGCGTCCAGCACATCGACCGCCGACAGCCGCCGGGTGGTGTTGGTCGTCAGTGCGACCAACACCCGCTCCAAACGGGTGATCAGCGCCTCGACGGTGTCGGCGTCGAACACGTCGGTGCGGAACTCGACCGTACCGTCGACGCCGTCCGGCCGGCCGTCCGCGGTCCAGCGCTCGGCCAGCGAGAACACCAGATCCATTCGCGCCGTGCGGTTTTGAAGCGCCAGCGGGGTGACTGCCACGTCGCCCAGGCTCAGTTCGGCGGGGCTGCCGTTCTGCCAGGTCAGCATGACCTGCACCAGCGGGTGATGGGCGAGGCTGCGGGTGGGGTTGAGCCGCTCCACCAGTACCTCGAAGGGCACGTCCTGGTTTTCGTAGGCCGCGAGGCTGCGCTGCCGCACCTGGGCCAATACCTCACCGAGCGTGGGGTTTCCGGTCAGATCGACCCTGAGCACCAACGTGTTGACGAAGAATCCGACCAGCTCATCCAGCGCCGGATCCTGCCGTCCGGCGATCGGAAAGCCCACCGCCACATCGGACGTCGCGCTCACCTTGGCCAGCAGCACCGCCAACGCGGCCTGGACCACCATGAAGCTCGTCACGCTGTGGTCGCGGGCCACCTCGCGCACGCGCTGCTGCAGTTTCGCCGGCCACTGGACGGTGACGCTGGAGCCGCGATAATCGGCCTCCACCGGGTAGGGCCGGTCGGTGGGTAGCGCGAGGTGTACGGGCAGGTCGGCCAGGGCCCGTTGCCAATACCGAAGCTGCCCGGCGATGAGGCTGGCGGGATCATCCAGTTCGCCGAACCGGGCGTGCTGCCACAGCGTGTAGTCGACGTACTGCACCGGCAGCGGCGCCCAGGCGGGTGGCTCGCCCGCGCACCGGCTGGCGTAGGCCGCGCCGAGATCGCGCACCAGCGGCGCCAGTGACCACCCGTCGGCCGCGATGTGGTGGGCGACGGCCACCAGCACGTGCCGGTTGACGGCGATTCGAAAAAGCATGGCGCGCAAGGGCATTTCGGTGCTCAGATCGAACGTGTGGCGCGCCGCGGTCTCGATGGCCTCGGTGAGGCGGCTCGGCGACCAACCGTCGGCATCGACCACCCGCCAACCGATGTCGGCCTGCGCGGCGGGGATGACCACCTGCTGCGGTGTGCCCTCGGGTGCGACGAACACGGTGCGCAGGGTTTCGTGTCGGGCCACGACATCGGCCAGCGCCACCGCGAGCGCATCGACGTCCAGGTCACCGTCCAGTTGCATCGCGGCGGCCATGTTGTAGACGGGCGACGGTCCCTGCAACTGGTCGGTGAACCACAATCGGTTCTGAGCGAACGACAACGGCACCACCGCGGGGCGCGGACCTGCCACCACCCGGGCCGGCCTGTCCTCGGCGGCGCCCAGGCGTGGCGCCAATTGGCGAATGGTGGGGGCCTCGAACAGGGTCCGCACTTCCAAGTGGGCGTCCAGACCGGTGTTGACCGCGGCCATCAACCGCATGGCGGACAAGGAATCCCCGCCGAGGTCGAAGAAGGAGTCGTCGACGCCGACGCGGTCCACCCCGAGCACCTGGGCGTAGATGCCGGCCAGGATCTCCTCGGTCATCGTCGCCGGTGGGCGGTATTCGCTGCCGCGATAGCCGGGTGCGGGCAGGGCGCGGGTGTCGAGCTTGCCGTTGACCGTCAGCGGCAGCTCGTCCATGGCGACGACCGCGGCCGGTACCAGGTAGCTGGGCAGCCGCTCGGCCAGGCGGTCGCGGATGTCGGTGGGATGTGCGGTTCCGGTGATGTAGGCGATGAGCCGCTTGTCGCCGGGCCGGTCTTCCCGAAGGACCACGACCGCCCGCTCAACCCCGTCCAAAGCCGTTAGCGCGGTGCGGATTTCGCCGAGTTCGATGCGGTAGCCGCGGATCTTGACCTGTTCGTCGGTGCGGCCCATGTACTGCAACTGGCCATCGGCACCCCAGCGCACCAAATCCCCGGTCCGATACATACGTTGTCCAGGCGCACCGGTCCCGCCGAACGGGCACGCCACAAACCGCGTCGCCGACAACCCCGACCGGCCCACATAGCCATACGCCAAACCCCGCCCGGCCACATACAACTCACCGACCACACCCTCGGGCACCGGCCGCAACCAACCATCCAGCACAAAGAACCCCAGATGCGCCAGCGACACCCCGATCGGGCTGGCGTTGCTGTCGACATCACCGTCGACGACCTCCCGAAACGACGCATGCACCGTGGTCTCGGTGATGCCATACATATTGATCAACCGCGGCAGCCCCGGATGATGATGCAACCACCGGCCCAGCCGATGCGGCTCGAGCGCCTCCCCACCAAACACCACCGTCTGCAACTTCAACTGCTGACCCAACTCCGGGGCCAACGCATCCGCGGTCTGCAACGCATAAAACGCCGACGGCGTCTGACTCAACACACTGACCTGTTCACGAACCAGCATGGCGTGCAGCTCCTCCGGCGAGCGCACCACCGCATCCGGCACCATCACCAATCGGCCGCCATACAACAACGACCCGAAAATCTCCCACACCGAAAAGTCGAACGCCAACGAATGGCACTGCGTCCACACCTGCCCCAACGCCAACTGCGCATCCAGCGACTCCAACAACTGAGTCACGTTGCGGTGCGGGATCGCCACGCCCTTCGGGGTGCCGGTGGTCCCGGACGTATAGATGATGTAGGCGATGTTGTCCGCCGACGGCGCCGCCAGCCCGCCGCCCGGTTGCGCCGCCACGGCGGGGTCGTCGAAATCGACGATGTCCAAGGCCTGCCCGTCCAGGCGCGAGCGCACCGCCGCGGTGGTCACCGCCGCGACCGGCGCGGCATCACCCAACACAAACTCAATCCGCGCCGCCGGCACCGACGGATCCACCGGCACATACGCCGCCCCGGTCTTGAGCACACCCAAAATCGCCACCACAGCCTCGGCCGTCCGCGGCAACACCACCGCCACGCGCTCGCCCGGACCCGCACCCCGACTCACCAACAAGTGCGCCAACCGGTTCGCCGACTCCTCCACCTCGCCATACGTCCACGACTGCTCACCATCGGTAATCGCCACCGCCTCCGGCGCCCGGGCAGCCTGCGCGGCGAATAACTCGGGAATCGAAAACGCGACGGGCGCTTGCTCATTCAGCGCCGCGCGGTTTCCGATGGCCTCGAGGCGGGCCTGTTCGGACTCGTCGAGCACTTCGATCGATGAAAGCCGCCGGGAGGGATCGGCCGTGAGTTGGACCAGCACCCCTCGCAGCCGCTCGATCAGCCTTTCCACGGTCGCGGTGTCGAACACGTCGGTGCGGAATTCGACCGCGCCGCCGATGCCGGCGGGCTGGCCGTCCTCGGTCCAGCGTTCGGCCAGCGAGAACACCAAATCCATCCGGGCGACCTGGGTGTCCACCGGCATCGGGGTGACCCGCACATCGCCCAGCGTCAGCCCGGCGGCCGGGCCCTCGTGTTGCCAGGGCAGGTTCTGCCAGGCGAGGACGACTTGGATCAGGGGGTGATGGCTGAGGCTGCGGGTGGGACCCAGCCGCTCCACCAGGACCTCAAAGGGCA
>NZ_LATC01000184.1:0-4141 GCF_001414075.1 Mycobacterium sp. UM_11
GAGATGTGTATAAGAGACAGGTAGGGATCCTCGGCCGTCGCCGGCAAGGTTGGTACACAACGGTTTTCGGAGGGGGATCAACCGGGATGTGAAGCGGCCACGGCGATTAGAGCGCGCCCGAAGGGATTCGAACCCCTAACCTTCTGATCCGTAGTCAGATGCTCTATCCGTTGAGCTACGGGCGCCGGTCGTTCAGTTGTCTTACGTTGCGCTCCTCCAACAGGAGTCAGCGGAGGCGAGAGGATTTGAACCTCCGGTCCCCTTTGAGGGGGACAACTCATTAGCAGTGAGCCCCATTCGGCCGCTCTGGCACGCCTCCCTTTTGGACTTTTCGAGGGTACCCGACCCCGGTCCGGTCTCGCGGAACCGGCCATACTGTACACATTCGCGACATAAACTGTCGAAGTGACCGCCCGCCTGCGTCCCGAACTGGCCGGATTGCCAGTGTATGTGCCCGGCAAGAACGTGCCGGGCTCCATCAAACTGGCCAGCAACGAGACCGTGCACGGCCCGCTGCCCAGCGTGCATGCGGCGATCGAGCGTGCCGTTGCCGTCGTCAACCGCTACCCGGACAACGCCAGCGTCGACCTCAAGGCGGCGCTGGCCATGCACCTGGGCCCCGACGTCGCCCCCGAACACATCGCAGTCGGTAGCGGTTCCGTCACCCTGTGCCAGCAGCTGGTGCAAATCACCGCATCCGCCGGCGACGAGGTGATGATGGGCTGGCGCAGCTTCGAGTGCTACCTGCCCATCGTCCAGGTGTCCGGCGCCACCGCGGTCAAAGTGCCGTTGACCGACCACACCCACGACCTCGACGCCATGCTCGCCGCGATCACCGACCGCACCCGGCTGATCTTCGTCTGCAACCCGAACAATCCGACGTCGACGGTGGTCGATCCCGAAGCCCTGAGGCGTTTCGTCGAGGCCGTGCCGCCGCACATCCTGATCGCCATCGACGAGGCCTACGTCGAATACATCCGCGACGGGATGCTGCCCAACAGCCTCGATCTGGCCCTCAACCGCAGCAATGTCGTTGTGCTGCGGACCTTTTCGAAGGCCTACGGACTGGCGGGCCTGCGCGTCGGGTATGCGGTCAGCCACCCCGACCTGATCACCGCGCTGGACAAGGTCGTCATGCCGTTCGCGGTGACGAACGTCGCGCAGGCGGCCGCGATCGCCTCGCTGGAGGCGTCCGGCGAACTGATGGCCCGCACCGACGCGCTGGTCGCCGAGCGGACCCGGGTCACCGCCGAGCTGCGCGGCGCCGGGTTCACCCTGCCGCCGTCGCAGGCCAACTTCGTCTGGCTGCCGCTGGGCGCCCGGACCGAGGACTTCACCGAGCAGGCCGCCAACGCGCGGCTGGTGGTGCGGCCGTTCGCCGGCGAGGGGGTGCGCGTCACCATCGGTGCGGTGGAGGAGAATGACGCCCTGCTGCAATTCGCCTGCGACTGGATTTCCCGCACCGAACCGTAAGGAGTCGTCCGTTGAACTTGGCGCGCAAACTGTTCACCGAGTTCAAGGAGCGTGACGGCGACATTCCCGACGCCGAGCTCGACGACTTCTGGGCGGGGCTCGAGCCCGCGACCATCGAGGGCATGCTCGGCGAGTGGAAGGGCGGCGAGTTCCGCACGGGCCACCGGATGAACGGTCAGCTGGAGAAGGCCGGCTGGTTCGGCAAGACCTTCGAATCGGCCCGCGACGTGCAGCCGCTGGTCTGCCTCGACGCCGACGGCAACAAGTTCTCCAACGTCGAGATGGGCAAGGGCGAGGCCAGCCTGTGGCTGGAAGAGTTCCGTGGCGAGGTCACCGCGACGATGGTCTATGACGGCCAGCCCGTGCACGACCACTTCAAGAAGATCGACGACGACGCCGTGATGGGCATCATGAACGGCAAGGGCGTCCGGGATAACGGCCGGTATTACTACTTCTACCTGGAGCGGGTGTAGTAGCCCGACCAGCGTGCGTCTACGGCTTTGAGTGTGTAGCCAGGGCGGGGATCCGGGCCGAAATGCGCCCTGAGCGCACTCCCAAAGCCCTCATCGCACACGCGATGGACACGCGATGGGCGCGATGGGCGCGCGATATGGGCGTGATGGGCGTGATACCCGGCCCGAATTACCGCGCCGGGTCGCGGCCGGTGAAGGCGACCAACCGCTCGAGCGCGCCGGCGTCCTCGGGCACGTCGACCGGGTCGTCGAAGCCGGCGCCACCGCGGAACTCGGGCCGGATGATGTTGCGGGCCAGCCCCAGCACGTACTCGGACAGCGGCTCGGGCGCGTTCACCTCGTGTCCCACCGCGGTGGCGTAATCCCAAGCGTGGACCAGGAATTCGATCGACAGGACGCCGCACGCGCCCTTGGCGGGCATCTCCCCTTTGCCGAACGGCACCGACCCGTCCAGGCCGTGCCGATGCCAGGCGTCCAGCGCGGGCCGGGCCGCCGCGACCACCCGCCGTTCCACCGAATCACCGTCGTCGGCTTCGGGGATCTCCGCGCCGACCATGCCGCCCAGCGCGGTGATCGACTTCAACAGGTGATCGGTCAACTGCGCCACGTCGAACTCCGCGCACGGCGTCTGGCGGGATAGGTCGTCGGCGGCGATGGTGTGCAGCACCCGCTGCAGCACCCCGAGGGTGTCCTCGGCGCTGTGCAGTTCGTCGGTGGGCGGGGAATGCGGGCCGGGCCGCAAATCAGGAGCCATATTTGCCACGCTACGGTCTCGATATGGCGCAAGCATACGAATCCGTCACGGTGGAAACGAAAGATCACGTCGCCCAGGTGACGCTGATCGGGCCGGGCAAGGGCAACGCGATGGGCCCGGCGTTCTGGTCGGAGATGCCGGAGCTGTTCGCGGCGCTGGACGCCGACCCCGAGGTGCGGGCGATCGTGCTGACCGGTTCGGGCAAGAACTTCAGCTACGGCCTGGACGTGCCCACGATGGGTGGGTCGTTCACCCCGCTGCTGTCCGGGGACGCGCTGGCCGGCCCCCGCGCGGTGTTCCACCGCGAGGTCAAACGGATGCAGGGCGCGATCACCGCGGTCGCGGACTGCCGCACCCCGACCATCGCGTCGGTGCATGGCTGGTGCATCGGCGGCGGCGTCGACCTCATCTCGGCGGTCGACATCCGCTACGCCAGCGCCGACGCCAAATTCTCGGTGCGCGAGGTCAAGCTCGCCATCGTCGCCGACGTGGGCAGCCTGGCCCGCCTGCCGATGATCCTGGGCGACGGCCACCTGCGCGAGCTGGCGCTGACCGGCAAGGACATCGACGCGGCCCGCGCGGAGAAGATCGGCCTGGTCAACGACGTGTACGCCGACGCTGACGCCACGCTGGCCGCCGCGCACGCCACCGCCGCCGAGATCGCCGCCAACCCGCCGCTGACCGTCCACGGCGTCAAGGACGTCCTCGACCAGCAGCGTGCCGCGGCCGTGTCGGAGAGCCTGCGCTACGTCGCCGCCTGGAACGCGGCCTTCCTACCGTCCAAGGACCTGACCGAGGGCATCGCGGCGACATTCGAGAAGCGCCCGCCGCAGTTCACCGGCGAGTGAGCCGCCGACACGTACCCTCGCTGAGGTGACATCAGACGGGAGAATCCGCGTCCCGGCCGACTTGGACGCCGTGACGACGATCGGCGACGAAGACCACTCCGAGATCGACGGCGCCGCCGTCGACCGGATCTGGGCGGCCGCGCGGCACTGGTACGCGGCCGGCTTTCACCCCGCCATCCAGCTGTGCCTCCGCCGCAACGGGCGCGTCGTGCTCAACCGGGCGATCGGCCACGGCTGGGGCAACGCCCCGACCGACCCGCCCGAAGCCGAGAAGATCCGCGTCACACCGGACACGCCGTTCTGCGTGTACTCCGCGGCCAAGGGGATGGCGGCGACCGTGGTGCACATGCTCGTCGAGCGCGGGGTGTTCTCGCTCGACGACCGCGTCTGCGACTACATCCCCACGTTCACCAGCCACGGCAAGGACCGAATCACCATCCGGCACGTCATGACGCACAGCGCCGGGCTGCCCTTCCCCACCGGACCCAAGCCGGACGTCCGACGCGCGGACGACCATGAGTACGCGCAGCAGAAGCTGAGCGAGCTGCGCCCCCTGTACCGGCCGGGGTTGGTGCTGTCTCTTATACACATCT
>NZ_LATC01000185.1:0-4087 GCF_001414075.1 Mycobacterium sp. UM_11
TGTGTATAAGAGACAGGCACCGCACCGAGCAGCATGCCGGTGGTTTCGATGTCCAGCTCGACCGATAGCTGCCCGGCGGTGGCGAAGGTGTCGGCCTCGGGGCGGACCGCGGGCAGCGCCGCGGGAGTCGCCGCCACGCGCTGCCAGGTGCCCAGCTGGTCGACGACGTCCGGGTGGCTCGCGCGCTCGGCAAGCCGCTCCGCCCATCGGGCGAACGAGGTGCCTGCCGCGGGCAGCGCCACCGGTTGTCCCTGCCGGTGCTGGGCCCACGCGATGTTCAAGTCCTCCAACAGGATTCGCCAGGACACCCCGTCGACAGCCAGGTGGTGGATGATCACCACCAGCTGGCCGGTGGCGGCGATCCACAGCGCGCTGAGCATCGCCCCGGCGGCCGGGTTCAGCCGCGACCGGGCCTGCACCAGCGCGGCGTCGGACAACTCGCCGACGGTGTGCAGGCAGTCGCGGGCATCGACCGAACCGGGCTCGGGCACCGCCAGCGACCAGTCGTCGCCGACCCGCAGGCGCAGCATGCCGTGCCGGTCGAGCAGGGCCTGCAACACCACCAGCGCGTCGGCCTCGTTGACGCCCGCGGGGGCCTGCACCAGCATCGCCTGGTTGAACTGATCGACGGGACCGTCCACCCCCTGCAGCCACCGGATGATCGGGGTCGCCGGCACCGGCCCGACGCCCTCGTCGATCACGGCGACTCCCGCGTCGGCCACCTCGGCCACGCGGGCCAGCCGGGCCACGGTCTGTTCGACGAAGATGTCGCGGGTGCGGCAGATCAGACCGGCCGCCCGCGCCCGGGTGACGACCTGCATCGACGAGATGCTGTCGCCGCCGAGGTCGAAGAACGAGTCGTCGATGCCGACGCGGTCGAGCCCGAGCACCTGGGCGTAGATGCCCGCCAGGATCTCCTCCACGGCGTTGCCGGGCGGGCGGTAGCGGTCGCCGTCGGCGTATTCCGGGGCGGGCAGGGCGCGGGTGTCGAGCTTGCCGTTGGGTGTGAGCGGCAGCGCTTCGAGCGCGACGACGGCGGCGGGAATCATGTACGCCGGCAACCGCTCCGCCAGCGCTTCGCGCGCCCCGGCCGGATCGGCCGTTCCGGTGATGTAGGCGACGAGGCGCTTATCGCCGGGGCGGTCCTCCCGCGCGATCACCACCGCCTGCTCGACCCCGTCGAGCCAGGCCAGCGCCGCGCGCACCTCACCGAGTTCGATGCGGTACCCGCGGATCTTGACCTGTTCGTCCGCCCGGCCCAGGTAGTCCAGCTGCCCGTCGGCGCGCCAGCGCACCAGGTCCCCGGTCCGGTACATCCGGGCGCCGGCCCCGCCGAACGGGCAGGCGACGAACCGCGATGCGGTCAGGCCCGACCGTTTCCAATATCCGCTGGCGACACCGGCGCCGGCCACATACAACTCGCCGACCACCCCGGCGGGCACCGGCCGCAGCCACCCGTCGAGCACGAACAGCGCGCCCCCGGGCACCGGCGACCCGATGGGCACGGCCCCGGACTCCACCGACGCCGGCGTCAGGGGCTCGCTGACCGCCGCGTACACCGTGGCCTCGGTCGGCCCGTAGGCGTTGATCATCGCCCGGCCCGGCCCCCAGCGGTCCACCAGTTCGGCCGGGCACGCCTCGCCGGCGACCACCAGGGCGACGGACTCCAGCCCCGCTGGGGCCAACATCGCTGCCGCAGAAGGGGTTTGGCTCAACACGCTGACGCGTTCGGTGACCAGCAGTTCGTGGAAGTCTTCGGGTGAGCGGGCCACCGACTCGGGCACCACGACCAGCCGCCCACCGTGCAACAGCGCGCCGAAGATCTCGTGGACCGAGACGTCGAAGGCCAGCGAATGCCACTGCGACCAGACCCCGGCGCGGGGCAGGCCGGTGTCCATGCGTGCCAGCAGTTGGGTCGCGTTCCGGTGGGTGACCGCGACGCCCTTGGGGACACCGGTGGTGCCGGAAGTGTAGATCAAGTAGGCCAGATCCGCCGGCCCCGGCGCCGTCAATGTCGTTTCGGGCCGGGGGGTTTCGTTGACGTCGATGATCGGCACGTCGTGGTCGGCGAGCCGGTCGGTGAGTTCGGCGGTGGTGATGACGGCCATCGGGGCGGCGTCGGCAAGCACGAATCCGACGCGCGACTCCGGCAGCGCGGGGTCGATCGGCAGGTAGGCCGCCCCCGACTTGAGCACGGCCAGGATTGCCACGATCGCCTCGGCCGAGCGCGAAAACAGCAGGGCCACAGACTGTCCGGGACGCGCCCCGCGGCCGGCCAGCGTATGGGCCAACCGGTCAGCGGCCTCGTCGAGCTCGCGGTAGGTCATGGACCGGCCGTCGCAGACCAGCGCCACGGCCTCCGGGGTGCGGGCCACCTGCGCGGCGAACAGCGCCGGAATGGACACCGGCGCGGCGGCGGGGCGGGCCAGCGCCGCCCGGTTGCCCATCGCGTCGAGCCGGGCATGCTCGGCCTCGTCGAGCAGATCCAGCGACGACAACGCCTGGGTGGGGTCGACGGTCATGGCCGTCAGCACCCGCTGTAGCCGCCCGACGAGGGACCGGATGCTTTCGGCGTCGAAAACGTCGGTGCGGAACTCCACCGTGCCGCCGATGCCGGCGGGGCCGCCGTCCTCGCTCCAGCGCTCGGCCAACGAGAAGGTCAAATCCATGCGGGCGGCTTGGGTGTCCACCGGGATCGGCGCGATGTCGACGTCGCCGAGGGACAGGCCGTTGACCGGGCCGCTGTCGTGCCCGGCGAAGTTCTGCCAGGCCAGCAGGACCTGGACCAGGGGATGGTGCGTCAGGCTTCGGGTCGGGTTGAGCCGCTCGACCAGCACCTCGAAGGGCACGTCTTGGTGTTCGTAGGCGGCCAGGCTGCGCTGCCGCACCTGGGCGATCAGGTCGGTGAAGGTGGGGTCGCCGCCCAGCTCAAACAGGTCGACCCGGAGCACCAGGGTGTTGACGAAGAACCCGACCAGGTCATCGAGTGCGGGGTCGCGCCGCCCGGCGATCGGAAAACCCACCGCCACATCGGGACTGGCGCTGATCTTGGAGAGCAGCACCGCCAGGGCCGTCTGGACCACCATGAAGCTGGTGGCGTTGTGCTTGCGGGCGAGCTCGCCGACGCCGCGTTGCAGGTCTATGGGCCAGTCGATTTCGACGGTGGCGCCGCGCTGATCGGCCACCAGCGGGTAGGGCCGGTCCGTGGGCAGCGGCACCCGGTCGGGCATGCCGGCCAGGGCCTCTTGCCAGTAGGCCAGCTGGGCGGCGATGGGGCTCTCGCGGTCGTCGAGGTCGCCGAGCTGCGCGCGCTGCCACAGCGTGTAATCGACGTACTGAACGGCCAAGGGCGACCAGCCGGGGGCCTCCCCGGAGCACCGGCTGGCGTAGGCCATGCCCAGGTCGCGCACCAGCGGGGTGATCGACATCCCGTCGGCGGCGATGTGATGGACCACGGCCACCAGCACGTGCTCGTCCTCGCCGACGCGGAAAAGCTCTGCCCGCATGGGGATTTCGGCCGCCAAATCGAACGTGTAGCGCGCCGTCGTTCCGATGGCCTCGTCGA
The DNA here is from genome assembly GCF_001414075.1 of Mycobacterium sp. UM_11. Classification (NCBI taxonomy): domain Bacteria; kingdom Bacillati; phylum Actinomycetota; class Actinomycetes; order Mycobacteriales; family Mycobacteriaceae; genus Mycobacterium; species Mycobacterium sp. UM_11. The sequence continues at coordinate 3,566 of NZ_LATC01000185.1, forward strand.
GCCGGCCGGCCGACCAGCCGCGGGCGTCGACGATCTCCCAACCGAAGTCGGCCCGCTCGACGGGGAGCACCAGCTGCTGGGGCGTTCCCTCGGGCGCGGCGATCAGCGTGCGCAGGCTCTCGTGGCGGGCCACCACATCCGCCATGGCCGCGCCGAGCGCGTCGGCATCGAGCCGTCCGCTCAGCCGCAGCGCGGCCGCCATGTTGTAAACCGGTGACGGGCCTTGTAATTGGTCGAGGAACCACAGCCGATTCTGCGCGAACGACAACGGGATGACAGTGGGCCGCTCGGCGGCCACCAACGGCTCCAGCCCGCGGGCGCCCTCGCCGACCCGCAGCGCCAGCTGGGCGACCGTGGGCGCCTCGAAGACAACGCGGACCGGGAGGGCCACGCCCAGGTTGCTGTTGATCGCGGCGACCAGGCCCATGGCCGAGATGCTGTCGCCGCCGAGTTCGAAGAAGGAGTCGTCGGTGCTGACGCGCTCGAGGCCCAGGACGTCGGCGTAGATGCCGGCCAGCAGGT
>NZ_LATC01000186.1:0-3882 GCF_001414075.1 Mycobacterium sp. UM_11
GATGTGTATAAGAGACAGATCCATCTCCGATCCGCTCGGCGAGATCGTCGACGCGATGGCGGAGGTCGAACACGGCCGCATGGGGACCTACGTCGGGGCCTACGAGCGCTCTCAAATCGGGCGGCTGCAAACGGGTTTCAACCGCATGGTGGCCGGGCTGGCCGAGCGGGACCGGGTGCGCGACCTCTTCGGGCGCCACGTCGGAACCGACGTCGCCCACCGTGCCATCGAGGAGGGCGCGTCGCTGTCGGGAGACGTCGTCGAGGCGGCGATCCTCTACATCGACCTGGTGGGCTCCACGCAGCTGGCGGAAAGCCGTCCGCCGCAAGAGGTTGCCGAAGTGCTCAACGATTTCTTTCGCCTCGTCGTCAACGCCGTCGACGAACACCACGGGCTGATCAACAAATTCGCCGGCGATGCGGCGCTGGCCGTCTTCGGGGCGCCGTTGCAGACCGGCGAGCCGGCGTCGGCGGCACTGGCGACCGCGCGCGCCCTGGGTACCCAGCTGCGCCGGCTGCCGGTCGACTTCGGCATCGGCGTATCGGCGGGGCGGGTGTTCGCCGGCAACATCGGCGCCGAAAACCGTTACGAGTACACGGTGATCGGCGACGCGGTCAACGAGGCCGCGCGGCTGGCCGACCTGGCCAAGACCGCCGACCGGCGCATCCTGTGCTCGGCGGCGGCCATCGAGCGGGCCGACGAATCCGAGGGAACGCATTGGGCGGAGTGCTATTCCACCGTGTTGCGGGGGCGCTCCGAAGCCACCCACGTCTCGGCGCCCGCGTAGGGCGCGTCAGGACTTGCCGACCTTCAGCGCGGCGATGATCCGGCCGATGATGTCCGCCGACGGGGCGTCCCCGATCGGGGTGCTGCCGATGAAGACGGTGACCGGCTTGGTGTCGACGGCGATGACGGTGACCGAGTCGCCCTTGACGCCGCGGGAGGTGTCGGCGATCGTGATGTCGCCGTCGACGCGGGCGGCCTTGGTGCCGTCAACGGTGATCGACGACGTCTTCGTCCGGCCCAGCGTGGGCGTCGCGTTCGCATAGCCGGGCCCGTTGGCGAGGCACTGCAACAACTTCGACGCCTGCGCGGAGACGTCCATGCTGGCGACGAAGTTCGTGACGCCGACCTCGGCCGTCATCATCCACTGACTGGCCCCCGGCACCTCCTGGGCGACGCCGACCGCGCCGATCAGGTTCGGGTTCTGGTCGTCGGAGAACAGCTGCCAGTTGGGCGGCACCGCCGAGGCCGGGAACGACAGCTTGCCCGCGGCGATCGAGTCCGTCCGGGGGATCTCACCGCCGGACACGTTCGGGGTGCAATCGCTGGCGGTCTGCTGGCCCCTCGGTTGGCTGCTGGTGGTGGTGCTCGACGACGAGGGTGCGGCGGTCGACGGCTTGCCGTGGTTACCCCCGCGCATCACGATCAGCGTGGCCACCAGCGCGATGACGGCCAGCACGACGAGCCCCGCGATGATCAACCAGGGCAGCTTCGACCCGGGCCCACGCGGTGGCGGCCCGGGCGGATATCCGGGCGGGAACTGCTGTCCCGCTTGCGGATACGGCGGATAGTACGGACCGGTCGGCGGGGGCGGGTATTGGCCGCCCGGGTATTGGCCGCCCTGCGGCGGGCCGCCCCAATAGGGCTGTTGCCCATAGGGGTTTCCGTAGGGCTCCTGGCCGTAGGGCCCGCCCGGAGGTGCCGTCATCGCTGAACCACCTCTACTTCGCCGGCTTGACCTTGGCCATCGCCAAGACGTCCAGCCTGCGGTCGAGTTCCTCTTCCGAGAGCTTTTCGCCGATCAGGCCGCGATCGATCACGGTCTGGCGAATGGTCTTGCGCTCCTTGAGGGCTTGCTTGGCCACCGCGGCGGCCTCCTCGTAGCCGATCGCCGAGTTCAACGGCGTCACGATCGACGGCGACGACTCGGCCAGCTCCCGCAGGTGCTCGACGTTGGCCTTGAGCCCGACGATGCAGCGCTCCGCGAACAGCCGCGACACGTTGGTCAGCAGCTTGAACGACTCGAGGATGTTGCGCGCCATCATCGGGATGTAGACGTTCAGCTCGAACGCGCCACTCAAGCCGCCGACAGCGACGGCCGCGTCGTTGCCGATCACCTGCGCGGCCACCTGCGTAACCGCCTCGGGGAGAACGGGGTTCACCTTGCCCGGCATGATCGAGCTACCCGGTTGCAGGTCCGGCAGCTGGATCTCGGCCAGGCCGGTGAGCGGGCCCGACCCCATCCAGCGGACGTCGTTGGCGATCTTGGTCAGCGACACCGCGATGGTGCGCAGCGCGCCGGACGCCTCGACCAGGCCGTCGCGGGTCGCCTGGGCCTCGAAAGAGTTGGCGGCCGTGCGCAATTCGTTCAGGCCGGTGGAGGCGATCAACGTCTCGACCACCTTGGCGCCGAAGCCGTCCGGGGCGTTGAGGCCGGTGCCCACCGCGGTCCCGCCGATCGCCAGCTCGCCCAGCCGGGGCAGCGTGGCGCGCACCCGCTCGATGCCCGCCTCGATCTGCCGGGCATAACCGCTGAATTCCTGGCCGAGCGTCACCGGAACGGCGTCCATCAGGTGCGTGCGGCCCGACTTGACCACCGTGTGCCACTCGCGGGCCTTGCTCTCCAGCGCTTCGTGCAGCACCTCCAGCGCCGGGATCAGGTGCCGCACCGCGGCCTCGGTGGCCGCGATGTGGGTCGCGGTCGGGAACGTGTCGTTGGACGACTGCGACATGTTGACGTCGTCGTTCGGGTGCACCGTGATGCCGTTGGCGGCCGCGATGCTCGCGATCACCTCGTTGGTGTTCATGTTCGAGCTGGTGCCCGACCCGGTCTGGAAGACGTCGATGGGGAATTGGTCGTCGTGTTGGCCGTCGGCGATCTCGGCCGCCGCGGCGATGATCGCGTCGGCCTTCTCCGGGGCCAGCAGCCCGAGGTCCTTGTTGACTTGCGCGCACGCGCCCTTCAGCAGGCCCAGCGCGCGGATCTGGGTGCGCTCCAGGCCCCGTCCCGAGATGGGGAAGTTCTCCACCGCGCGCTGGGTTTGCGCGCGCCACAACGCTTTTGCGGGTACCCGGACCTCGCCCATGGTGTCGTGTTCGATGCGGTATTCGGTGTCGTTGGCATCAGAGGCCATAGATAGCAGTCCTTGTCTTTAAAGCGTGGTTCCGGATCTAGGGCAGGGGATAGGCGGCGGTGCTGTCGCCGGTGAAGTCGATGGCGGAGTACTCGTTGAGCTTCGAGAGCCGGTGGTAGGCCTCGATCATGCGCACGGTGCCCGACTTCGACCGCATGACGATCGACTGGGTGGTGCAGCCGCCGGGGTAGTACTGCACGCCCTTGAGCAGGTCGCCGTTGGTCACCCCGGTGGCGCAGAAGAAGACGTTCTCGCCCGACACCAAGTCTTCGGTGGTCAGCACCCGGTCGACGTCGTGGCCGGCGTCGATCGCCTTCTGGCGTTCCTCGTCGTCCTTCGGCGCCAGCTGGGCCTGGATGGCCCCACCCATGCACCGGATCGCGGCGGCGGCGATGATTCCCTCGGGCGTGCCGCCGATGCCGGCCAGCATGTCGGTGCCGGACAGGTAGCGGCACGCCGAGATGGCGCCGGCGACGTCGCCGTCGGTGATCAACCGGATCCGGGCACCGGTCGCCCGGACGTCCTCGATCAGCTGCGCGTGCCGAGGCCGGTCCAGGATGCACACGGTCATGTCGCGCACCGACAGCGCCTTAACCTTCGCGACGGCCTTGATGTTCTCGGCGATGGGCGCGGTGATGTCGAGCACGTCGGCGGCCTCGGGGCCGACGGCGATCTTGTTCATGTAGAACACCGCCGACGGGTCGAACATCGCGCCCCGGTCTGTCTCTTAAACACATCTGACGCT
>NZ_LATC01000187.1:0-3705 GCF_001414075.1 Mycobacterium sp. UM_11
AGATGTGTATAAGAGACAGCGACATCAGACCGTGCTCACCGACCTCGACCGGGGTCTGCCCGTCCAGCCCGGTGACCGACAACCATTCGTCCACCAACTGGTCGCTGTTGCGCGGCCACACCCCGAGCGCGTCGCCGGCCTCATAGGTGACGGCTTCTTCCGGCAGGCTGAAAACCAAGTGCCGCACGTCTTTCGCCGACTTCGGCCGACTCAGCACGGTGTTACGGACCATCCCGGTGATCAGCGGATGCTTCTTGCTGTAGGTGTTCGGCTGACCGGGCCGCGACGGCGCGGTGACCGCGGAAGCCCGCGCCGTCGCCGGAGCCCTGCCGTCGCGGCCGACCGACGTGGGTGTGCGGGTCAGTGCCGCAATGACGTCGCCCGCCCACTTGGCCGCGGGGCCGTCGTAGTCGGGTTCACAGTCGACGCGGGCGGTGATGCGGGTTGCCCCCAGCTCGGCGAGGCGGGTGTCCAGGCCGCGTCCGTGACCGCAGAAGTCGTCGTAGTTCGAATCGCCCAGGGCCAGCACGGCATACCGGGTGTCGGTGAACCTGGGTGCCCCGTCGGACGTCAGCGCGCGCCACAAGCCGGTGCCGTTGTCCGGCGGGTCACCGTCGCCGGTCGTGCTGGTGATGAGCAGCAGTTCCCGCGTCGTGCTCAATTCGGCGGCGGGGAAGTCGTCCATGGCGTGCAGCGCCACCGGCAAGCCGGCCTCGCGCAGTCGCGCCGCGACATCCGCGGCGAGCTCTTCGGCGTTCCCGGTCTGTGATGCCCACAGCAGCACGATGGGTGCCCGGTCGGCGGGCTTGCGCGTCGCTTGCTTGACCGCCGGGGCCGGCTTTGACCCGGGCGCATCGTTGCGTGAGAAAAGGCCGGCGAGCAGGCCGTCCACCCACAGCCGGGTGTCGGAATCGAAGGGGGCGCTGCGCGGCAGGGTCGGCACCCCGGCCGTCCGTCTACCAGCGTCCGACCGAAGTGCGGTCAACATCCCGGCAAGGTAGGAGCGGCCGGGCTCGTCGAATTCCGGCACGGGTTTCGTTGCCACGCCGAGCAAGTCGGCGAGGGCATCGACCTGTGACACGCTGATTTCCGTTACCTCCGTGACCGCTGGATCCGGTGTGCCGGCGCCGGGTGGCTCTGGTTTGACGCCCGGGTCCGGCGCGGGGACAACGACTTTCGCTAGCGCGACGGCGCAGGCTTTGAATTCCGGTTGGTTCGAGATCGGGTCCACCGCATCGTTGGTGACGGCGTTGATGGCGAGGTATTCGCCGAAGACGTCGTTCCAGTGGAACGGGGCGAAGCAGTTGCCGGGGCGCACCCGGTCGCTGATCGCGGCGGGCAGGACGGCGCGGCCACGCCGGGAGGCGATTTCGATCGCGTCGCCGTCGGTGATCTCCAAGCGCGCGGCGTCATCGGGGTGGATCTCCACGAACGGGCCGGGGTTGAGCTTGTTCAGCTTGGCCACCTTGCCGGTCTTGGTCATCGTGTGCCACTGGTGCGGCAGGCGGCCGGTGTTCAACACGAACGGGAAGTCGGCGTCGGGCATTTCGTCGGGCGGCAGGTGCGGACGGGCGAAGAACTGCGCGCGACCGTTCGCGGTGGGGAACGCCAACCGGGGCGCGCTGCCGTCCTCGCGGACCAGCCGGGCCTGGCTGACGCCGTCGTTGAGGTAGCGAATGGGATTGCGGTCACGGGTGCCCCCGGGCGGGCACGGCCACTGCAGCGGGCCCCGGCGCAGCCGCTGGTAGCTGACCCCCCGCAGGTCGTACCCGGTGTTCGGGTTCGAGAACCGCTTGATCTCGTCGAAGACTTCCTCGGCGCAGCTGTAGCTGAAGGCGTCCGAAAAGCCCATCTCGCACGCGATCCGGGCGATGATCTGCCAGTCGGGCATTGCGTCGCCGGGTGCCGCGATCGCCGGCTGTAGCAGCGTCATGTTGCGCTCGGAATTGACCATCACCCCCTCGGCCTCCGACCAGAGGGCCGCCGGCAGCAGGATGTCGGCGTATTCGTTGGTCTCCGTGTCGAGGAACGCGTCCTGGGTGACGACCAACTCGGCGCGTTCGAGACCGGCCAGCACCGTCCTCCGGTTCGCAACGGAGGCAACTGGATTGGTGCAGACGATCCAGCACGCCTTGATCTCCCCGTCGGCCAGCCGGGAGAACATGTCGACGGTGCCGCTGCCGACTTCGGCACGCAGTGTGCCACGGGGGATGCCCCACTGGTCTTCGGTGAAGGCGCGGTCGTCCGCGGACAGGACCGAACGCTGCCCGGGCAATCCCGGCCCCAGGTAACCCATTTCGCGGCCGCCCATCGCGTTGGGCTGGCCGGTGAGCGAGAAGGGGCCGCTGCCGGGTTTGCAGATCGCGCCGGTGGCCAGGTGCAGGTTGCACAGGGCGTTGGTGTTCCAGGTGCCGTGGGTGCTCTGGTTGAGACCCATGGTCCAACAGCTCACGAAATTGTCGGCCGCGCCGATCATTTCGGCCGCCGCGCGGATGTCTTCCGCGGGGACCCCGGTGATTTCGCTGACCGCGTCGGGGGTGTACTGCGCCAGGAAGCCCGGCATCGCCTCCCAGCCCTCGGTGCACTCGGCGATGAATTCGGGATCGGTGTGCCCGTTCTCGACGATCAGGTGCAACAGCCCGTTGAGCAACGCCAGATCGGACCCGGGGGCGATCTGCAGGAACAGGTCGGCCTTTTCCGCGGTGGCGGTGCGGCGCGGGTCCACCACGATCAGTTTCGCCCCGGCCTTGACGCGCTCCATCATCCGCAAGAACAGAATGGGATGGCAGTCGGCCATGTTCGCGCCGATGACGAAAAAGACGTCGGCGTGCTCGAAGTCTTCGTAGGAGCCGGGCGGACCGTCCGCACCCAGCGAGAGCTTGTAGCCCGAACTGGCGCTGGCCATACACAACCGCGAGTTCGACTCGATCTGGTTGGTGCCGATGAAGCCCTTGGTCAGCTTGTTCGCCAGGTACTGCGCCTCGATGGACATCTGCCCGGACACGTACATCGCAAAGGAATCCGGGCCGTGCTCATCGATGATCGCGCGTAACCGGTTCGCGCAAGCCGTGATCGCGCGGTCCATCTCGACGGCCTCGATGGGCTCGCCACGATCGGCGCGAACGTATGCCGATTCCATCCGCCCCGGCGCGCTGAGCAGGTCCGAAGTGGTGGCACCCTTGGTGCACAGCCGGCCGAAGTTGGCCGGATGTTCTTTGTTCCCAACCGACTTGGTGATGTGACGCCGGCCGCTCTCGGGATCGGTTGTGACCTGCAACACCATCCCACAACCGACGCCGCAGTACGCGCACACGGTGTTCACGGCATCGTCGATGGACGCCATGGACTCCCTGGTCACGCACTTCCCTTCCTTTGAGCGCAACGGGCCTACGTGAAATGGTGCGACGTTGATGTTTCGGCACTTGGTATCCGGAGTTTCCCCCGCTTTACGGCTTCCTCTCACCGGACGAAGCGCGTGCGTGAACTCTGAAGAAAGCCACAAATGCCCTGCTCAGCGCGGGTCGTCGTCGACCCGTCGGCCCGCTTTACGCTACCCGGGCGCCCCCGCGCGACGCCCGCCAGAACGGCGTCTGGAACCAAACAAACGGCACATTCACAGCCTTCGCTAAGCTCACCGAGTGCGTCAGCTGATTGTGATTGCGCTGATTCTGCTGGCCGCCGGTTGCGGCTGTCTCTTATACACAT
>NZ_LATC01000188.1:0-3702 GCF_001414075.1 Mycobacterium sp. UM_11
ATGTGTATAAGAGACAGCTGCTGGAGCAGCGCTCGTTCGCCGACATCTCGGTCGATGACCTGGCCAAGGGCGCGGGCCTGTCGCGGCCGACGTTCTACTTCTATTTCAAGTCGAAGGATGCGGTGCTGATCTCGCTGCTGGAGCCGGTGATCGCGCGCGCCGACTCCGAGTTCGACGGCGCGGTGCAACGGCTGCCCTCGGACCCGCGCCGGGTGTGGCGCAACGGCATCAAGGCGTTCTTCCTGGCTTTCAGCACGCACCGCCGGCTCGCCCGCGCCGCAACCGAAGCGCTGGCGACCAGTCCCGAGCTGCGCGCGGTCTGGTTGAGCTTCATGCAGAAGTGGATCGATCAGACCGCGGCCATGATCGCCGCCGAACGCGCGCGCGGCGCCGCGCCGGAGACGATCCCGGCCGCCGACCTGGCCACCTCCCTGAACCAGATGAACGAGCGCACGATGATGGCCGCCCTGTCCGCCGAAACGCCGGCGGTCGACGAGGAGCGGGTGGTCGACACCCTCACCCACATCTGGGTGACCAGCATCTACGGCGAATCCAGCTAGCCGTCACCGGTGCGTGCGAACATATGTTCGTGCGGTGCGATGCGTCCATCCTGCACGCGGACCTGGATTCGTTCTACGCGTCCGTCGAACAGCGCGACGACCCGACGTTGCGCGGCCGCCCGGTGATCGTCGGCGGTGGCGTCGTGCTCGCCGCCAGCTACGAGGCGAAGGCCTACGGGGTGCGCACGGCGATGGGCGGCGCGCAGGCCCGCCGGCTGTGCCCGCATGCCGCGGTGGTGCCGCCCCGGATGCGGGCCTACAGCCGCGCCAGTGACGCGGTCTTCGAGGTGTTTCGCGACTGCACCCCGATCGTGGAGCCGCTCTCGGTGGACGAGGCGTTCCTGGACGTCGGCGGCCTGCGCCGGGTGTCGGGGACGCCGGTCGAGATCGCCGAACGGTTGCGCGCCGACGTGCGCGAGCGAGTCGGCCTGCCCATCACCGTGGGCATCGCCCGGACGAAGTTCCTGGCCAAGGTCGCCAGCCAGGAGGCCAAGCCGGACGGGCTGCTGCTGGTGCCCCCCGAGCAGGAACTGGCGTTCCTGCACCCGTTGCCGGTGCGGCGGCTGTGGGGCGTGGGCGCCAAGACGGCCGACAAGCTGCACGCCCACGGGCTGATGACCGTCGCCGACGTCGCCGAGCTGAACGAGTCGACGCTGGCCTCGCTGCTCGGCGGCGCCATGGGCCGGCAGCTTTTTGCCCTGTCGCACAACATCGACCGGCGCCGGGTGACCACCGGTGTGCGTCGCCGGTCCGTGGGGGCGCAACGTGCGCTCGGCCGCGCAGGCAACACCATGTCGGCTTCGGAGATCGACGCGGTGGTGGTGAATCTGATCGACCGCATCACCGGCCGCATGCGCGCCGCCGGGCGCACCGGGCGCACGGTGGTGCTGCGCCTGCGGTTCGACGACTTCGGCCGGGCGACGCGGTCGCGGACACTGCCGTTGGCGACGTCCTCGACGCAGCCCATCCTGTCGGCCGCCCGTCAGCTGGTCGCGTCGGCCGCGCCGCTCATCGCCGAGCGAGGGCTGACGCTGGTCGGCTTCGCGGTGTCGGGAATCGACCGCAGCGGCGCCCAGCAACTGGCGTTGCCCTTCGACGACGAAGAGAACCGGCTCGCGATCGACGCGGCGATCGACCGGGTGCGGGACCGCTACGGCAAGTCCGCGCTCACGCCGGCGGTGCTCGTCGGGCGCGACGCGGGCTTGGAGATGCCGCACCTGCCGGACTAGTGCCGGACTAATTCGAAGCGGTCCAGTCCAGCAGCCGCTCGGCCGGCCAGGTGTTGACGATCCGGTCGACGGGCAGGCCCACGTCCAGCGCGCGCTGGGCGCCGTAACCGAGGAAGTCCAGCTGGCCGGGCGCGTGGGCGTCGGTGTCGATGCTGAAGACGCAGCCGATGTCCATGGCCTGCTTGAGCAGCCGGGTTGGCGGATCGCGGCGCTCCGGCCGCGAGTTGATCTCGACCGCGGTGCCGTGGTCGCGGCAGGCGGTGAACACCGCTTCGGCATCGAACTTCGACTGCGGTCGGATGCCCCGGTTCCCGGAGACCAGTCGCCCGGTGCAGTGGCCCAGCACGTCGGCATGCGGATTGGAGACGGCGCGCACCATGCGCCGCGTCATCGCCGCGGCGTCCATCGACAGCTTGGAATGCACGCTGGCCACCACGACGTCGAGGCGCTCGAGCAACTCCGGCTCCTGGTCGAGGCTGCCGTCCTCGAGAATGTCGACCTCGATACCGGTGAGGATGCGCATCGGCGCGAACTGGTCGCGCAGCTTGTCGATCACGTCGAGCTGCGCGCGCAACCGCTCCGGCGACAGCCCGTTGGCGATGGTCAGGCGCGGCGAGTGGTCGGTCAACGCGCAGTACTCGTGCCCCAGCGCGGATGCGGCCGCCATCATCTCGTCGATCGGCGCCGACCCGTCGGACCAGTTGGAATGCAGGTGCAGGTCGCCGCGCAACGCCGCGCGGATCTCACCCCCGCCGAGATCCTCGGCGCCGGAACGCAATTCGACCAGCAAGTCGGGCTCGCGACCGGACCAGGCCTGGTCGATGACTTTCGCGGTCTTGGGTCCGATGCCCGGCAGCGACTGCCAGCTGTTGGCCTGGCCGTGCCGCTCGCGCGCGGCGTCGTCGAGACCCTCGATGATGTCGGCGGCGTTGCGATACGCCATCACGCGTCGCGGGTCGTGGCGGCTCCGGTCCTTGTAATAGGCGATCTGCCGCAGGGCGGTTACCGGGTCCATGACTCCAGTGTGCCCGCCCCCGTCAGGTCAGCTGCCCGACGATGAAGCCGGCGAGCAGCACGCTGAAGCCCCCGATCTCGCCGGCGATGAGCAGCGCCATCATGAGCCCGGTGCCGGGGGCGGGGTTCGCGAACTGGTTGACGGTGTCCCGGCGCGCCCCGTGCGCGATGTAGCTGAGGATGGCGCCGACGAAAAAGAAGACGACCACGCCGGCCGCGGTGAGGTTGGCCCACGTCGGCCAGGCGCTGAGCTCGACGAAGACCGCCAGCAGCAGCGTCGCAAACGAGTAGAGCAGCGCCGCCCGGTGCGCGATGTCGACGTAGGGATGGGCGCGATGGTCCGGTGCGACCATGATCTGTCGGTATTTCCACACGCCGAGCACCAGCGCGAGCAGAAAGATCAGCCCGGCCGCCAGCAGCGTGACCTTGGTATCGAGTCCGAGGGAGTAGCTCATCGCGCCGCTGAGTTTAGTTGCGCTTCATAAAGATCGGCTAACGTCGGTTTCATGCGATTCGCGTTCAAGACCTCACCTCAGAACACCACCTGGGCCGACATGCTGGCCGTCTGGCAGGCGGCCGACGGTATCGACGTGTACGAGTCCGGGTGGACCTTCGACCACTTCTACCCCATCTTCTCCGACAGCACCGGGCCCTGTCTGGAGGGCTGGACCACGCTCACCGCCCTGGCGCAGGCGACCACGCGGCTGCGGCTGGGCACCCTGGTCACCGGCATCCATTACCGCCACCCCGCGCTGCTGGCCAACATGGCCGCCGCCCTCGACATCATCTCGAACGGACGACTGGAGCTGGGCATCGGCGCCGGCTGGAATGAAGAGGAGTCCGGCGCCGATGCCCAGCTCCAGTCGTCCGTTCGAGATGATGTCGAGGGCGGCGGCCAT
>NZ_LATC01000189.1:0-3635 GCF_001414075.1 Mycobacterium sp. UM_11
CCGAGGCCTGATTCCCGGCGGCCGTGGCAGGCCCGCGCCGTTACTAAAGACCTTGCCGCCGCCAGGTAACCTAAAGACCGTGAGCACCGTCGGATTCGACGCCCCGGCACGGTTGGGAACCGTCCTGACCGCGATGGTGACGCCGTTTGCTCCCGACGGTTCGCTCGACACCGCGGCCGCGGCGCAGTTGGCGAACCACCTGGTAGACGCCGGATGCGACGGCCTGGTGGTCTCCGGAACCACCGGCGAGTCGCCCACCACCACCGATGACGAGAAGCGGGAACTGGTGCGCGTCGTGCTGGAGGCCGTCGGCGACCGCGCGCGCGTCATCGCCGGCGCGGGCACCTATGACACCGCTCACAGCGTTCGCCTGGCAAAGGCCTGCGCGGCGGAGGGCGCGCACGGATTGCTGGTGGTGACGCCCTACTACTCCAAGCCGCCGCAGAGCGGGCTCATCGCGCATTTCACCGCCATCGCCGACGCCACCGACCTGCCGGTGCTGCTCTACGACATCCCGCCGCGTTCGGTGATACCGATCGAGACCGCGACCATCCGCGCGCTGGCCGCCCACCCGAACATCGTGGGAATCAAGGACGCCAAGGCCGACCTGCACGCCGGCGGCCAGATCATCGCCGAGACCGGGCTGGCGTACTACTCCGGTGACGACGCGCTGAACCTGCCGTGGCTGGCCATGGGCGCCACCGGCTTCATCAGCGTGATCTCCCATCTGGCCGCGGGTCATCTCCGAGAAATGTTGTCCGCCTTCGCTTCCGGCGACATCGCCACCGCGCGGAAGATCAACACGACCGTCGCCCCGCTGTGTGACGCGATGAGCCGGCTGGGCGGCGTCACGTTGTCCAAGGCGGGGCTTCGCCTGCAGGGCATCGAGGTTGGCGATCCTCGCCTGCCGCAAATGCCCGCGACGCCCGAGCAGATCGATGCGCTGGCCGCCGATATGCGCGCGGCGTCGGTGCTCCGATGACCCAAAGGGTGGACCGTAAGTGGATGTAGACCTCACCCCTCCTGGTCGGTTGACGAATGGTGGGTTGCGGGTCACCGCGCTGGGCGGTATCAGCGAAATCGGCCGCAACATGACCGTTTTCGAGCATCTCGGCCGGTTGCTGATCATCGACTGCGGGGTGATGTTCCCCACCCACGACGAGCCCGGGGTGGACCTGATCCTGCCGGACCTGCGCCACATCGAAGACCGGCTCGACGACATCGAGGCGCTGGTGCTCACCCATGCGCACGAGGACCACATCGGCGGCATCCCGTTCCTGCTCAAGCTGCGCCCGGACATCCCGGTCGTCGGGTCCAAGTTCACCCTGGCGCTGGTCGCCGCGAAATGCCGTGAACACCGGCTCAAACCGGTCTTCGTCGAGGTGACCGAGGGGCAGCGCAGCACCCACGGCGTCTTCGAGTGCCAATACTTCGCCGTCAACCACTCCATCCCGGACGCGCTGGCGATCGCCGTCCACACCGGCGCGGGCACCGTCTTGCACACCGGCGACATCAAGCTCGACCAACTGCCCCTGGACGGCCGGCCCACCGACCTGCCCGGCTTGTCCCGCCTCGGGGACGCGGGCGTGGACCTGTTCCTGTGCGACTCGACCAACTCCGAGATCCCCGGCGTGGGGCCGTCGGAAAGCGAGGTGGGTCCGACGCTGCATCGCCTGATCCGCGGCGCCGAGGGCCGCGTCATCGTGGCGTGCTTCGCCTCCAACGTCGACCGCGTGCAGCAGATCATCGACGCCGCGGTCGCGTTGGGCCGGCGCGTCTCGTTCGTCGGGCGCTCGATGGTGCGCAACATGGGCATCGCCCGCGAGCTCGGGTTCCTGCGGGTGGCCGATTCCGACGTGATCGACATCGGCGCGGCCGAGCTGATGCCGCCCGAGCGGGTGGTGCTGATCACCACGGGCACCCAGGGCGAGCCCATGTCGGCGTTGTCGCGGATGTCGCGCGGCGAGCACCGCAGCATCACGCTGACCGCGGGGGACCTCATCGTCCTGGCGTCGTCGCTGATCCCGGGCAACGAGGAGGCGGTCTACGGCGTGATCGACGAGCTCGCCAAGATCGGCGCCCGCGTGGTCACCAATGCCCAAGCCCGCGTGCATGTTTCGGGGCACGCGTACGCCGGCGAGCTGTTGTTCCTCTACAACGGCGTGCGGCCGCGCAATGTGATGCCGGTGCACGGCAGCTGGCGAATGCTGCGCGCCAACGCCAAGCTGGCGGCCAGCACCGGGGTGCCCGAGGAGTCAATCCTGTTGGCCGAGAACGGGGTCAGCGTCGACCTGGTCGCCGGCAGGGCGTCGATCGCCGGGGCGGTGCCGGTCGGCAAGATGTTCGTCGACGGGCTGATCAACGGCGACGTCGGCGACATCACGCTGGGGGAGCGGCTCATCCTGTCGTCGGGTTTCGTCGCGGTGACCGTGATCGTCCAGCGCGGCACCGGGCGTCCGGTGGTCGCGCCGCACCTGCACTCGCGGGGTTTCTCCGAGGACCCCAAGGCGCTAGAGCCGGCCGTGCGCCGGGTGGAGGCCGAGCTGGAGGCGCTGGTGGCCGAGAACATCACCGACCCGGGCCGCATCGCGCAGGCCGTCCGCCGCACCGTGGGCAAGTGGGTGGGCGAGACCTACCGGCGGCAGCCGATGATCGTGCCGACGGTCATCGAGGTCTGAACGCCCGGCGCTACAACTTCTCCGCGTAGGCCGACCATTCGATTTGGGAGGCAGTGAGTTTGCGGCCGGTGGGTTCCACGTAACGCCGGACGAGTTCGTCGGGCCCGGCCTGCTCCAGCAGCCGCCAACCGTATTCCGCGACGAAGGCACCGACTTCCTCGGGCTGCAGGCCGAAGTGCCACAACTGCCGCCGCTGCCGCACGCTGCGGTACAGCGTGCGGGTGCCGTACAGGTTGGTGCCGTCGATGAAATCCCCGCGCACGTAGGTGAATACCAACCGGCTGCCCGGGGCGGCGGCGCGCAACCCCTCCAAGGTCCGTCTGACGGTGGCTTCCGTCAGGTATTGCGTGACGCCCTCGCAGATGAAGAACGCCCGGTAATCGGTGCGGTAGCCGTGCTCGGCCAGGGCGGTGAGCAGGTCGTCGCGCTCCAGGTCCAGCGCCACCTGGCGGACCGACATCGGCGGGCCGCCCAGCACCCGCCGGACCGTCTTGACCTTCCTGGCGATGTTCACCGGCAGGTCGACCTCGAAGACCGGGATCCGCACCTGCCGCGTGAGAAGGTAAGCGCGGGTGTCCAGTCCGGCGCCGAGGATGACGACCGCGTCGATGCCGTCGAGCGCCTCGGCGAGCTTGTCGCCGATGAAACGCTTGCGGCAGGCCAGGTTCGCCCACAGCCCGCGGCCGGACCATTCCGATCCGCGGATCATCAAGCGGCGCAACGGCGCGACCCGCGTCGCGGCCACCAACCACCGCAGCGGCGGCGGCAGAAACAGCTCGGCCAGGTCGTCGTCCACCAGCCGGCGGGCCGGCGGCTCGTTGTGCTCGACGGCCGCCAGGACCATCGGTCCGAAGGCGGTCTGCGCGGCGGGATTTCGTGCCATACGCCGCTACTTGTTCAAGAAGCCGGCATCGACGGGCAGCGTGACGCCGGTGATGTAGCGCTGTCTCTTATACA
>NZ_LATC01000190.1:0-3546 GCF_001414075.1 Mycobacterium sp. UM_11
GCGCGAGGATGCGGTCGAAGAGCGTGAGGTCGAGCTCAAGAGGCGCGAATGGCTGGCCGGCAGGCGCGATCGGGTCGCCGATAATCGCGATCGAATCGCCGATGACCGCGAACGGGCGGCGGACGAGCGGGAGCGGCGCGCCGACGAACGCGAGGGCACGGCCGCGGAGCGCGAGCGCGAACGCGTGCGGCGGGAGGGCGACCGGCAAAAGCGTGCGGAAGCCCGCGAGAAGCGTGACCAAGCCAGCATCGACCGCGAGATGGCCGAGTCCGAACGCGGCTACGGGCCCGACCGGTAAGTTTGCTGGCTAGCGATCTGCGGCGCGGGCGCATTTGCGCTAATGTGGGGCGTAAGCCATTATCCGCTTAGCGAATGACGTACGCCACAATTTTTGGCGAACATTCGCAGCTATTGCTAGCGTCCCCGGCCATGGTAGTACTTGCAACATTGATGTCATTGATCAATCAGGTTTCTGGGACGCCTTATATTCCGGGCGGAGATTCTCCCGCCGGGACGGATTGCTCGGGGCTCGTTTCCTGGGTTGCCAATGCGGCATCCGACCGGCCGGTCTTCGGAAACCGGTTCAACACCGGAAATGAAGAGGCGGCTTTGTTGGCGCGCGGCTTCCAGTACGGAACCGCCCCCAACGCCCTCGTGATCGGGTGGAACGGCGGCCATACGGCCGCCACCCTGCCGGATGGGACCCCGGTAGCCAGTGGTGAGCGCGGTGGCGTGCACATCGGTGGCGCCGGCGCCTACCAGGCGGGCTTCACCCACCACATGTTTCTGCCCATGCCCGACGCCGAGGGAGTCCTGCCCCCGCCGCCGGACGCGCCGCCGCCACCGCCGGACGCCCCGCCGCCGCCGCCGGACGCGCCGCCCGTGCTGGTCGACGCCACGGCCCCCGCCCCCCCGGCCCCGCCGGCGCCGGAATTGCCGCCTCCCGGCGATCCGGGAATTGCGAATCCCTAACGAATTGAATTCGCGAAGGCCTCAATCTATTGCGCGGCTATTAGACGCGTATAGGACACATAAAGAGGACGGGCCCTCGTGCGAAGTGAAATAGCTCCGAATACACAGCAACTGTGAGCCAGGCCACTTTGCGCGCCGCTTCAGCGCTTCGCGATTAGCACGCGAGCAAACCGATAGTGCGCCTCGGGCATCCATTCCGATGCCCGGGGCGCACTTTGCTGGCGGCGCCCCCCGACCGGTTGCGAATATGCTGGTGACTGCTCGGTGGCGTCGAGCGGGCACATCTTCCAGACGAGCGAGACGGGGGCCGGCCATGATCTTCATCGTCGTCAAATTCGAGACCAAACCGGACTGGACGGACCGCTGGCCCGATCTCGTCGCCTCCTTCACCGCCGCCACGCGCGCGGAGGAGGGCAACCTGTGGTTCGAGTGGTCGCGCAGCCTGGACAACCCCGCCGAGTACGTCTTGGTAGAGGCGTTCCGTGACGACGAGGCGGGCGGCGTCCACGTCAACAGCGACCACTTCAAGCGGGCGATGCGCGAGCTTCCCCAGGCGCTGAAGTCCACGCCCAAGATCATCAACCAGACGATCGACGCGGCGGGGTGGTCCGAACTGAGTGAGATGGCGGTCGACTAGCCGACTTCGCCTACGGTGACCGCGATTTCGTCGCCCAGCCGGTAACCCGGCGCGAGCGGAAGCACATCACCGCTCCAGAACTTGCCCGGGTCGAACCAGTTCGTGTCCTTGTCAGTGTTGAGCAGCCCCATCTCCTCGTAGGTGATCGCCACCGTCTCCGCGCAATAAGCCGTGGAAAGGCTCATCTTGCGCTGTTCCCGTCGGCGCCGGGTCTGCTCTCGAATCTTGCTGTCCACCACCGGGATTCCGCGCACCCAGTCGTTGATGGTGGGCAGGCGCCCACGGAACCAGCGACCGGTCAGCCGGGCGGTGGTGGGAAACGCCGTCCCGTCCATGCGCGCGATCACGCGCAGCAGCTTGTTCTCCTGGTCGCGGGTGGGATTCGGCGTCAGCTGACGCAGCCAGCACCGCTGCTGGTATCGCTGGGTCCACTGCAGGACCGCCTGCTGCAGATCATTGAGTTGCACGCCGCGGTGGTTGGTGCCGGTCCACATGTCGACGAGCTTGTCGCCCAACTCGGCATGCCAGATCAACGGCGGCAGGTCGTCGATGGCCACCGTCATGCCGACGTGGTTCACCGGGGCGTTGGTCAACGTCTGAATCGCGCGGTCGGGCCGCGAGCGCCCGCGGAACAACCAAAGATCGCCGGTGCGAGTTTCGTTCAGCGCCTCATCGAGGGTCAGCGTCATGAGCCTGTCGATGCCTGTGTCCGGTTGCAAGAGCACACAAAGTTAATCACAGGGCGCATACGCTGTGGTGATGCGCAGTGTGTGGAAATGGCTTGGGCTGGCCGGCGTCGCCGGCGTCGTCGCCGGCGGCGCGCTGGTGGTTCGCGACCAACGCAAACGGCGCGCCTACACCGCCGACGAGGTCCGGTCGCGCCTGCATCAACGGCTGGCCGAATACGAAGCGGATGGTTTTCAGTCCAGATCGGGATCGGGCGGGGCCTCCACCGCGAACAGCGAATAGGTCCCCGAAAAGCCTTTCAGTTCAACCTCGCGGCCCTCGTCGAAGCCAATGTCGTCGCAGTCGGAAAGGGCATCCCGCACCGGTTGACTCACCAAGATCTCGCCACCGGCGGCCTTGGCCGCCACCCGCGCCGCCATCGCGACGTTGCGGCCGAACAGGTCGTCGCCGCGGCGTACTGAGCGACCCATGTGGATGCCGATCCGAACGCGAATCTCCTCGTGCCGCTTGCGTTTTGCGTCCTTGCGAAGTGCGCGCTGTAGGTCGACGCCGCATCGCACCGCTTGGTCGGCGCGGGAGAAGGCGACCATGAAGCCGTCGCCCTGGCTCTTCACCACGTGACCGGACCGCTTCTGCACCAGGTCCGACACCAGCTTGTCGTGCGCCGCAATGAGCTTGACCCAGGCCCGGTCGCCGATGCGCTCGTTGAGGGCCGTGGATTCCTCGATGTCGGAGAACAGGATCACCACCCGGCCGTCCGGCGTGACCCGGGCCAGGTCGGGCCGCTCCACCTCGGCCCAGTCGGCGAGGTCCTCGATCGAGCTGCGTACGGCCGCGCCGAACCCTTCCTTGCGCAACAGGTTGGCGGTGTTCCACACCCGCTTGACCGCCTCGCGCCCACCGGACAGCAGCTGAGTGCGGGCGTCGGTGCGGTGCCGCAACTCCTCGATCTCCTCGCGGCTGCGCACCAGCAGGCAGGACAGCACGGCGAGGCCGACTCCCTCGATCACGGCGATGCCTGCCAGTACGTAGACCGTGATATGCAGCGCGTCGCCCACGCAAGCATCCTGCCAAATGCCGCGATGGCGTGAGGTTGTCGGGCCTGGGCGCGGTGTCTAGTGTTAGGTCCGACCGCCGCGGGTAGTGAGTCTTCAAAGAGCCAACGACTATCGAAGGGTGCGGGCTTGGCTGACGGCGGTGACAGCTCCTCGAACAAGCTGGTGATCTTCGGCATCACCGGCGATCTGGCG
>NZ_LATC01000191.1:0-3450 GCF_001414075.1 Mycobacterium sp. UM_11
ATGTGTATAAGAGACAGGTCCCGGGAGGCCCCAGCAGCAGGGTGTGGCGCGACGTCACGGGCACGGGAAGGCCCATCTTGGCGCGCGCCAGGTTCACCTTCGTCGTCGCCTTGATGAGCTTGATCTCCCGCTTGGCCCGCTCCATGCCCAGCATCGCGTTGAGCTCCGCGTCACCCTCGGCGAGATACCGTGCCGCCTCCTCGGCGTGGCGGGCGGCCTCCGTCTCGGCACGGCTCGGCGCGCTGTCCGCGTCCCACGGATCTTTGCGCGCCTCAATGGTTTCCGGGTCGGTCAGGACCAACCGATAGTTCGGGTTGTCCAGCGCTTCGCGGGCCGGGCTGAACTTGGGGTCCCGCGAATACACCCGGCGCAGCAGTTCGACGGCCTCGTCCTCGCGCCCCAGGTGCCGCAAGCACATCCCCTGGGTGTAGAGGGCGATGTTGGCCGCCCCCGGCACCCGGTCACCTTCGATGGCGTCCTGGCCGCGCCGCAGCGCCTCCTCGAAGACGCCCAGCGACGCCAGCGCCGTCGTCGCCATGGCCGCCCCCGCCGCCTTCAGTTCGGGCTGTCGCCAGACCTTGCCCTCCGGGAACTGGCTGAGCACGTCGGGCCACCGCCCGGTGCGGAAATACAGCACGCCGCGGACGTAGTCGACCAGTTCCTGCTCGAAGGGCTGGCGCGGCTCGACGCCGTCGAGCAGCTCCGCCGCCTCCTCGTAGCGTTTGGCCTCGGCGAGCACGGCGGCGTAAGCGCACGCCAGCGACTCCACGCTGGTGACGGCCAGCTGCAGGAACAACCCGTCGGAGACCTGGGGCCGGAAGTGCAGATCGGTGACGCCGAGCCGGCGGGTTTCCCACCCGAACGTGCGGATCGACGCCCAGGCGCCGGCCAGCACCTCGATGCTGCGCTCCCCCGCCAGCAAGCGCGCCAGCCAGGCG
The DNA here is from genome assembly GCF_001414075.1 of Mycobacterium sp. UM_11. Lineage (NCBI taxonomy): Bacteria > Bacillati > Actinomycetota > Actinomycetes > Mycobacteriales > Mycobacteriaceae > Mycobacterium > Mycobacterium sp. UM_11. Next base: position 939 of record NZ_LATC01000191.1, read on the forward strand.
TCGCACATCCCGGGATCGAGGTTGCTGGCCGTGGCGAACATCTGGGAGGCGACCTGCGGGTTGTGGCTCGGTTGCAGCCCGTTGACCGAAATACCCGATGCCAACAGGCCGGCGACCATCGCGTTGCGGGCGCCCTCAGCGGTCGATTGCGGCCGCGTCATTGTGCCGCAGGCACGCCGGCCGGGCTCCCTCGCAGTTGATCGACCGACAGCGTGAGTTCGTCGTCGTCATGCAAGGCGCGGCTCGGCAGCGAAAGCGAGGCGTGCGTCGACGGGGCGGGCAGGCTGGCGCGGACCGCGGCCAACTGACGTCCGGTGAGGCGGTTGAGCCCGGCCGTCACGTCCCGGGGCAGCCGCTTCTCGGTGTGGTAGCGCACCCAGGCCGACACGTGTGGCCGGCCCGCTTGGGCGCTGAGCCGGACCGTCAGCACGGTGGCGACGGTGTCCGCCTCCCACAGCGCATCCAGCGTGTCCGTGGTGATGTCGGCGGGCGACACCCAGAAGCTGGTGGTGAACCCGTTGAAGTGCTTGAGGTGGCGCCAGCCGGGCCGGCTCCAGGTCGGCTCCAGGTCGGCGAGTACCGCGCGGTCGACCTCGGTGAGCTCCTCGGCGGTCAACGGCTTTGCGGCACAGGTGAGCCCGTCGAGATCCTGCGCCAGCCGCTCGGTGGCCGCGACCAACGTCGAAGCCAGCGAATCGCGGACCGCGACCGCGGCGATGTTGAGCTGCGGGTTCATCCGCACCACCACCCAGGTGCGGCGAACGTAAGAGGTGGGCTCGCCGTTGGCCACCTCCCACTCCTCGGGGCCCCAGTCGTCGAGCTTCGACAGCTCCGCCGCGTTGCCGCCCCGGCGCACCTTGACCGACACGATGTCGATGTCATCGAGGTGAATGTCGAACTGCTGCAACCCATCCGCCACGGCCTGCACCAGCAGGGCGGGCGACGACGTCCGGTGCCGGTGGCGCGACGAGGGGTCGTCGTCACCCCCGTTCACCGCGATCACCGAGACCAGTTGGCCCTCGTACTCGCGCACGCCGACCTTGTCGCGGCCGAACCGGCGCTGGTAGTCGACCGCGGGAGTGCAACCGGCGCCCAGCGCGGTGCCCGGATCGGCGGACCAATCCCACAGCCAGTTGGCCAATCCCGACGTGAGCGTGATGCCGTGATAGGTGATCAGCGAGAAGAGGGCGACCAAAACCGCGAGGCCGACGCCCACCCAGAACGCGATGCGATAGTTGCCCTGCCAGGACTCCGGGCAGTGGCTGGCCACCACCATGATCGCGATGTCGACCAGGAACACCGCCGTGACCCGTGGCCACGACAACGACAACCCCAATTTTCGCTGAGCCTTCATGACTGTTGCTGCTCCGCCCTATTGCTGCTTCCGCGATCGCTTCATGAGCATCGCCGTACCAAACACGCCCCCACCGATCAGTAACGCCCCGAGCAGGCCTCCCGCGGCCACCCACACTGGCACCATATCCCGGTGCGGGACGGGTTTCGGTATGTTCAGCGGCGCTGAAAGTTGCTGTGGCGGCTTCAACGGACCTTCGGGTACATCCCACGTCAATGCGGCCACCGGGTCGACGATGCCGTGCCCGACCTGGTTGTCGACCCCGCGCGCCGGTGCCCGCGCGGTGCGGGTCAGCCGGTTGATGACCTGATAGGCCGAGAGTTGGGGGAACTTGGCACGGACGAGCGCTGCGATACCGGACACGATCGCGGCCGAGAAGCTGGTGCCGGAAGGGACCAGCAGCGTGTTGTCCGGTCCGTCGATCGCGTTGATGACGCCGTCGTCGCGCGGGGACAGCCCGACGACGTCGGTGCCCGGCGCAGCGATGCCCACCCACGGGCCGGACACGCTCGTCGATCCCTGACCCTGGCCCCCGGTCTGCGGCCGGCCGTCCTCGTCGACCGCTCCCACCGTCAGGACGTAGTCGCTGAACCAGGACGGCGTGACGACGGTGGTGACCGAGTTCCAGTTGCGAGGATCGTTGGGCTGCAACGGATCATGCGGCGGGTTCTGCTTGCAGTCCTTCTTGTTGGTGTCCCCGGCCGCGGCCACGATGACTGCGTTCTTGTCGACCGCCGCGTAGCGCACCGCGGCACCCAGCGCCCGCTGGTCGACGATGTTGCGCGCGCTCATACAGGTCACGTCCGAGATGTTGATGACCTGCGCGCCCATGTTGGCGGCGTGCACGATCGCCCGCGCCATCGTCTGCACGCCGTCGATCTTCGCCCGAGTCTGCGGGTCTTCGTCGCCGGTGTAGGCGTCCTTGAGCCCGAAGGCCTGGCTGGACTGGCGGATCGCGATGAGGTCCACATCCGGTGCGACGCCGCTGAACGCGTCGGGGCCGGCCGACGGCGGGGCCGGCGGCGGCGGCGGGCCGGGGGGCGGGTCGAGGGGGCGCGGGTAGTCCACGCCGACCACGTGCCCACCACCGGAGTAGCCCGGTATCGTCACCGTGCCGCCACCACGGTTGCCGGCCGGGGCCCTGTCTCTTATACACAT
>NZ_LATC01000192.1:0-3398 GCF_001414075.1 Mycobacterium sp. UM_11
AACCCCACCCCCAGATCCCCACCACCCCATGGCACCACACCCGCCACTGGATCGACGTCGAGGCGGCCACCCCACCGCCGTTGTCGCGCAAGGCTTCTCGGGCCCCGTCCGGCGCGCGTGCCGGCAACGGCAACGGCAACCACCGTCCGCTCGATGACTGGTCCTATGAGGTGGCCTGGCCCGCGCGGCCCCTCGCCGACGGAGGATCGTCGACCGCGGGCGGCGACCGGTGGCTGGTGCTGGGCGACACCGACCTGGCCGCCGAACTGAGCCGCATCACGGGTTCCCGCGTCGACGGGTGGGCTTGCACCGACGACGCGGCCTTCCTCGGCGCGCTGGGCGGTGTCGACCGAGTGGTGTACGCACCGCCCGCCTCCGATGCGTCAGTCCCGTTGGCCTATCGGCTGTTTCATGAGGCGCGCCGGATCGCCGCGGCGATGGCCGCCGCGGGGTCGCCGGCCAAGTTGTTCGTCGTCACCCGCAACGCCCAACCCATCACCGAGGGCGACCGCGCCAACCCCAGCCACGGAGCGCTCTGGGGATTGGGCCGCACCCTCGCCCTGGAACACCCCGAAATCTGGGGCGGCATACTCGATTTCGACGCCTCGGTGCCCGCCGAGCTCGCGGCGCCGCGCGTGTTGGCCGAGGCGTCCGGCGCCGACGGGGAAGACCAGGTCGTCTACCGCCGGGGTGACCGTCACGTCCCGCGCCTGCAGCGCCGCGCCCTGCCCATCGAACCGGTCGCGTTGGACGGTGACGCTTGCCAGCTCGTCATCGGCGCCACCGGCAACATCGGCCCGCACCTGATCCGCCAGCTGGCCCGGATGGGCGCCACGACCATCGTCGCGGTGTCGCGCAATCCCGGCCAGCGACTCCGCGAGCTGGCCGAAAGCCTTGCCACCACTGGGATCAACCTCGTCACCGTCGCGGCCGACGCGGCCGATGGCGCCGCGATGGCCGAGCTGTTCGGCCGGTTCGGCGCCGACCTGCCGCGCCTGGAAGGCATCTATCTGGCCGCCTATGCCGGACGCCCGGTGCTGCTCGACGAGATGACCGATGACGACGTCACCGCGATGTTCGCGCCCAAGCTCGACGCCGCCGCGGTGTTGCACCGGCTGTCGCTGACCACCCCGGTGCGCCACTTCGTGTTGTTCTCCTCGATCTCCGGCCTCACCGGTTCGCGGTGGCTTGCCCACTACACCGCCACCAGCGGCTACCTGGACGCCCTGGCATACGCCCGGCGCGCCCTTGGCCTTCCGGCCACCACGATCAACTGGGGGCTGTGGAAATCCCTGGCCGACAGCGACGGCGACGCCGGCCAGGTGAGCGTGGGAACCGGACTGGTACCCATGGACGACGACGTCGCCATCGCGGCGCTGCCGTTGGCGATGAACCCGGCGGCCGGTCCGCACTCGGTGGTGGTGGACGCGGACTGGCCACTGCTGGCCGAGGCCTACCGGATGCGCGGCTCGCTGCGCATCGTCGACGACCTGTTGGCCGACTCCGAGGGCGCATCGGTGATCCCGGCGCGGGATTGGTCACATCTGACGTCGGCACAGGTGCGCGCGGAGTTACAAAGCGGGCTGCGCGCCATCGTCGCCCGCGAGTTGCGCATTCCCGAACCGGAGCTGGAAAACGACCGCCCGCTCGCCGAGCTCGGCCTGAATTCCCTGATGGCCATGGCGATTCGCCGGGAGGCCGAAAACCTGGTCGGTGTCGAAATCTCGACGATCATGCTGTTCAACCATCCCACCGTCTCCGCGTTGGCCGACCAGCTCACCAAGATGGTCGCGCCCACCACGGAATCCGGACACGACGAGATCGCGGCGTTATCCGCCTCGGCGGGAAGCACGTTGGACAGCCTGTTCGATCGCATCGAGTCGTCGTCCGTCACCGCCGAGGAGCCCGCTTGATGCGCAGTCTCTTCAGCCGCGTCTCGGGCATGACGGCGCAGCAGCGCACCGCCCTGTCCGAAGAATTCGCCCGCGCCGCACGCACGGTGACCGCGGAACCGGTCGCCGTGGTGGGAATCGGGTGCCGATTCCCGGGCGGTGTGACGGGACCGGACAGCTTCTGGGAGTTGTTGGTCGAGGGCCGGAATGCGATTTCGGGGATCCCGGCGGACCGGTGGGACGCGGAGGCGTTCTACAGTCCCGACCCCCTGACGCCCGGTCACATGACCACCAAGTGGGGCGGGTTCGTGCCCGACATCGCGGGCTTCGACGCGGAATTCTTCGGCATCACGCCGCGCGAGGCCGCATCGATGGACCCGCAGCAGCGGATGACGCTCGAGGTCGCCTGGGAGGCCCTCGAACATGCCGGCATCCCAACGGATTCGCTGGCCGATACGCGAACCGGCGTGATGATCGGCGCCTACTTCAACGAATACCAGTCCATGCTGGCCTCCAGCCCCGAGCGCGTGGACGCCTACACGGGAACGGGAAATTCGCACAGCATCACCGCCGGCCGGATTTCGTATCTGCTGGGTCTGCGCGGCCCGGCGGTGGCGGTGGACACCGCATGTTCATCGTCCTTGGCGGCGATCCACCTGGCCTGCCAAAGCCTGCGATCCCGCGAGAGCGACCTGGCCCTGGCCGGCGGGGTCAGCGTGACCCTGCGTCCCGAAACCCAGATCGCCATCTCGGCATGGGGTCTGTTGTCACCGCGCGGACGGTGCGCCACCTTCGACGCGGCGGCCGATGGGTTCGTGCGCGGTGAGGGCGCGGGCGTGGTGGTGCTCAAGCGGTTGACCGACGCGGTGCGCGACGGCGATCGGGTGTTGGCCGTCGTGCGCGGCTCGGCGGTCAACTCCGACGGGCGCTCGAACGGCATCACCGCGCCCAACACGGCCGCCCAGTGCGATGTGATCGCCGACGCGCTGCGCTCTGCCGACCTGGCGCCGGAAAGCGTGAACTACGTGGAGACCCACGGGACCGGAACGGCACTGGGCGACCCGATCGAATTCGAGGCGCTGGCAGCCACTTACGGCCGCGGCGCGGGCTCCTGCGCGCTGGGCGCGGTCAAGACCAACATCGGCCACCTGGAGGCCGCGTCCGGGGTGGCCGGCTTCATCAAGGCGGTGCTGGCGGTGCAGCGCGGCCAAATTCCACCGAATCTGCACTTCTCCCAATGGAATCCGGCCATCGACGCGTCGTCGACCCGGCTCTTCGTACCCGTCGAAAACATCGAATGGCCGTCGGATTCCGGTCCGCGTCGCGCGGCGGTGTCCTCGTTCGGGCTGGGCGGGACGAATGCGCACGCGATCATCGAACAGGGTCCGGAACTGGCGCCGGTCGACGACGCCGGTCCCGCGGGTGGGGTGTCGACGTTGGTGGTGTCGGGTAAGACGGCGCAGCGGGTGGCGGCCACGGCGGTGGTGTTAGCCGAGTGGATGGACG
>NZ_LATC01000193.1:0-3326 GCF_001414075.1 Mycobacterium sp. UM_11
GCCTGGGATCTGCTGGGCGCCCAACTCGGCGAACACCGCGCGGTAACTCAGCGCCATCTCGCCGAGTTGGGCGCCCAGCAGATCCCAGGCCTGGGCGGCGTCCATCATCGATCCGGCGCCCGGGCCCGCATGCATCCGCCCGGAGTTCGTCTCCGGCGGCAGGGCGCCGAAATCCGGCTCGAGGGAGGGCGAATCGTGCTGCAGCATCGGCATTTTCTCTAGAACGGTGGCGGACATGACTTGAGCGGTTCGGATCCCGATGGGTTCAGCCTTTGGCGGAAGCATCGAGTTGTCGCGGGCAATAGGACTTCGCCGACACCGTCGCGAACTGCGCGGCGCCGTTGGTGGTCAGGCCGGGGTTGTTGTCCCGGAGATCATTGAGGAGTTGCAGACCGGACACGCCGCGCGCGAGCAGGCCGCATACCGCCTTGCCGGCGTTCACGGCTTGGCCCGGGTCGGCAAAGCTGATGCCCAGCGCATGGAGGTCGGCGATGAAGGCTTCGTTGTTGTCGTCGACGGCCGCCTCGTCCTCTCCGGGCACGGCGTGCGCAGGCGCCGCGGCGGCGATGCCCAGCGACACACCGAGAAGCGCCAATAGCAGTTTCATGCGTCCTCCTTCGATTGACGGCTAAATCCTCTGTGCTACAACACTTTTGATTCGGGCGCTCCGACGGCGGCCTCCTCGCCGTCCGTCACGTGCACGGCGTGGACGCCCGGTGTCGTCCTGAGCCTGGCGACCAGGTCATCGAGGCCGGCCTCGTCGACGTTCCAGTGCTGAACCTGGTCGGGCATCTCCTGCAGTTGGGCGATGATGCGGTCCAGCTTGACCGGCGCGGTGCGCCGCTCACCGGTGCCGACGCGGGCCTGCTGGATGCCGGTTGAGGTGACCGCGCGCGCCGCCGGGCCGCCAAGCGCGCCACCCGCCAAGCTGCCCAACGTCGCCTCGTTGACCAGGCCCGAGAAATCCGTCGCCGCGGCCGCGGCCACGCTGGTGCCCGGGAGCGAGGCCAGCCGGATTGCCGGGGCGGCGGTCGCCCAGCCGGGTGGAACCGAAAGCTTGCCCACCGTCGGCGCGGTCCCCAATACGGCCGACACGGGCTTGGCCGCGATGCCGGCGGCGGCGTGCCCCGGCGACGCCAGGCCCGCGCCCAGCGAGGTCTTCGCCATCGCGGCGCTCCACGGTGCGTAGATGAAGAAGTTCTTCCACTGCGAGACGCCCAGGCTGATGCTGGCATTGGTGACGTTGGTCCACGTCGCCTGGGTGCCGATCTGGGAAATGCTGGAATACAACGCCTCCCACAACGGCGCCACGTCCGGGCTACCCGTGACTCCCCCGATCAACTGCTGCCAGAACTGGGTGTATTGGCTGGTGAGTGAGGTGAGGAAGTCCTCTATCTGTTTCAGCCAGGCCGACAACGACGTCGGCTCCGCCGCGGCCGCCGCGGCGGCCTGGGCCACCGCACCGGCATCGTTGGTGGTTGCCGGCGCCTCCTCGAAGGGGGTCAACTCACCGGCCGACTCCGACGCGCCGGCGTAACTGAACATGGCGGCGACATCTTGGGCCCACATCTGGGCGTACTCGTCTTCGGTCGCCGCGATCGCGGCGTCGTTTTGGCCCAGGACATTCGTCTCCAACAGCGCGGCCAACTGGATGCGGTTCTCCGCGACGAGCTGCGGCGGCACGGTGGCCGCCAGGGCGGCCTCGTACGCCGCGGCCGCGGCCCGGGCCTGGGTTGCGGTCTGCTCGGCTTGACCCGCGGTGGTCGACATCCAGGCCAGATACGGTGCTGCCGCCGCGGCCATCGACTCCGACGACGGACCCTGCCACGACTGGCCGACCAGGTCCGAAATCACCGTGCCGTAAGCGGCCGCGGTGGAGTGCAACTCGGCGGCCAGCGTCTCCCAGGCCGCGGCGGCGGCGAGCATCGGCCCCGCGCCCGGGCCCGCGTAGATCTGGGTGGAGATCACCTCCGGTGGCAGCGTTGCGAAATCGCTGAAAACCATTGCCGCACCTTTCCTATTTGGCGTTCGGCGGGATCACGATGACCGTGGACGTGGTCGCGAGGTCGTCGACGGCCACGGCACCTGGCACTCGAAGGGTCGACCCGGCGACCGCGCGGGTGGCGCTCGCGCCGACGGCGCGTCCGGCCAGGCTGGACAGCGCCGTCGGACCGAACATGCCTTGTTGGCCATTCACGGCCATCGCGGGAGCGGCTTGCACCGTCGTCTCCGGCAGCTCGGCGGCCACCGTTCGGATAGCGGGAACGGCAGAAGCCCAATTCGCCGGCACCGACAACGACCCGACCAGTCCGGCCTGCCCAGTTGCGGCCGAAACCGTGCCCGCGCTCGACAGCGCGGTCGCGCCGCTCAACAGGTCGCTGCGCAGCAGCGGTGCCAACACCCCGGTGAGCGCCTTGGGGTGCAACAGGGGGCCGATGCCCTGGATGCCCGTCCCCACGCTCGGGATGCTGAGGGCGATCTGGTACCAGTTCTTCGCCAGGTTCGCCACCCCCAGCGGGGTGTATGGCCCCGAGATCGTGCCCATGACGCTGTTGAATGTCTTCAGGATCCCGGTGATGTCCTTCAGCCCCAGTGGCAGACCGGCCGCCGCCGTCGGCGCCGCAGTCGCGTTCGCCGCGAGGGTCTGCAGGCCGGCCGGAGCCTGCGAAACCGATTCCGAGAGTGTGGATTCCAGCCGGGAAGCGGTCGAGGACTGGAGCGCGGAGGCCACCGCCGCCGACTGCTCGGCCTCCCCACTGCCGTCGGTGGTCGTGGGCGGCGCCGTGAACGGGGTCAGCCGGGTCGCCACCGCCGATGCGGCGGCGTAGGTGTACATCGCGGCGGCGTCTTGCGCCCACATCTCGGCGTAGTCGGCCTCGGTGGCCGCGATGGCCGCCGTGTTCTGCCCCAACACGTTCGTCGCGATCAGCGACGCAAGCAACGCTCGATTGGCCGCGATCACCGGCGGCGGGACCGTGGCCGCGAAAACGGCTTCATAGGCGGCCGCCGCCGCCGTTGCCTGGGCGGCGGTCTGCTCGGCCTGCCCGGCCGTGCCGTCCAGCCATGCGATGTAGGGCGCCGCCGCGGTCGCCATCGCTGCGGACGAGGGTCCATGCCAGACGCTTCTCAGCTCCGCGATCGCAGCACCGTAAGACGCCGACGCCGAATGCAATTCGGCCGCCAAGCCGTTCCAGCCGGCCGCAGCCGCGAGCAACGGCGCCGGCCCCGGCCCTGAGTAGATCCTGCCGGAGTTGATCTCCGGCGGTAACAACCCGAAATCCATGCCTTCCTCCGCCTCCAGCCATGTCCCTGTCTCTTATACACAT
>NZ_LATC01000194.1:0-3321 GCF_001414075.1 Mycobacterium sp. UM_11
CACCCGCTGGATCGAGACCGAGTGGAACAACACCATCGAGCCCTTCACCGGTGGCGAGCCCCTCGACGAGGAGGACGCCCGGCCCCGCCAGACGGTGGTGGTGGAGGTCGGCGGCCGTCGCCTCGAGGTGTCGCTGCCCGGCGATCTGGCCCTGTCCAACGGCAGCGCGGGCGAGGCCGGTGTCATCCGCAAGAAGCCCAAGCCGCGCAAGCGCGGGGCGCACTCGGGTGCGGCGGCCTCCGGTGACGCGGTGACCGCCCCCATGCAGGGCACCGTGGTCAAGGTCGCGGTCGAGGAGGGACAGGAGGTCGCCGCGGGCGACCTGGTCGTCGTCCTCGAGGCGATGAAGATGGAGAACCCGGTGACCGCGCACAAGGACGGCGTCATCACCGGACTCGCGGTGGAGGCCGGTGCGGCCATCACCCAGGGCACGGTGCTCGCCGAGATCAAGTAACCAGCGGAACAATAATCCCCGGAAACAGTTGTCGGGCTCGCCCTGCGCGGGTACCGTTCGGGGCAGGTTGAGTTCACAGCCGTCCGGATCACGTCAAGGCGCGCGGGGCAGGTGAATTCCCTGTCCTCAAAAGCACTCCTGACGTCTTCGCGCATCCTGCTTTCGGATGGAGTCAGTAATGTCTGTGGCCCAATCTTGGCAACACAGCCGCCCGGCGCATTTCACCGCGCGCTGGGAACCCACGGGGACCCTGATCACGGTGGACGGTGAGCTCGACGCCGCCAACGCCGACCAGCTGGTGGCCTACGTGCGGCACGGCATCGGTCGCACCCGGCGCGTGATCCTGGACCTGCGCGGCCTGAAATTCATTGGCACGGCCGGGTTTTCGTCCCTGCACCGGATCAACGTGGTGTGCTCGGGCGCCCAGGCGTCCTGGGCGATGGCGCCCAGCCCGGCGGTGGCGCGCCTGCTGCGGATCTGCGACCCCGACGGCACCCTGCCGGTGACGACGCCCGCGCTCGAGCCGCTGTTGGGAGAGCTGCACGACGGCGAGGAAGAGCCGCGCTCCCTACTGCAGTTGGTCACGCAGCCGCGTTAGCGACTTCGCCAGCAGGCGGGAGACGTGCATCTGCGAGATGCCGACCCGTTCGGCGATCTGTGTCTGCGTCATCGACTCGAAGAACCTGAGCACCAACACCGTTCGTTCCCGCTCGGGCAGCGCCTCGAGCAGTGGCCGCAGCGACTCCTGATCCTCGATCCGGTCCAGCCCGGTGTCGACGTCGCCCAGCGTGTCGGCGATGGCGCGGGCCTCGTCCTCGTCGCTGCCGCCCCCGCTGTCGATGGACAGGGTGTTATAGGAGCTGCCCGCCACCAGGCCCTCGACCACCTCCTCGCGGTCCATGCCCAGCTCGGCGGCGAGTTCGGTCGCGGTGGGCGCCCGGCCCAGCCGTTGCGACAGATCGGCGGTGGCGGTGCCCAGGCGCAGGTGCAGTTCCTTCAGGCGCCGCGGCACCTTGACCGACCAACTGTTGTCCCGGAAGTGCCGGCGGACCTCGCCCATGATCGTGGGCACCGCGAACGACACGAAGTCGGAACCGGTCTCCACGTCGAAGCGGACCACCGCGTTGACCAGACCGACGCGCGCAACCTGCACGAGGTCGTCGCGCGGTTCGCCGCGTCCCTCGAACCGGCGGGCGATGTGATCGGCGAGCGGCAGGCAGCGCTCGACGATCTTGTCCCGTTGACGCTGGAATTCCATCGAGTCCGGAGCGACATCGGCCAACTCGCGGAACATGTCCGGGACATCGGCGTACTCGTTCGGGCGCGAGACGGAACCGCCGGCAGCTGGTGGGGTCACCTGCTGGAGGCCGCCCGTCGCGCCGTTAGCGTGATACCGAAGACGCTGCCGGTTTGGTTGGGTTCGCGACCATCGTGGAAGGTCTGGACGTCGTCGGCCAGCGACGTCAGGACGTGCCAGCTGAAGCTGCCGGGCGCCACCACGTCGTGGGTGTCGCACGCCGCGGACGCCTCCACCACCAGTTGGTCGTCCTGCGGGTCGACCACGACCACCAGAGTCGCGTCGGGGGTGGCACAGCGGATCAACCGGGTGCACACCTCGTCCACCGCCAGGCGCAGGTCGGCCACGGCGTCGAAGTCCAGGTCCTCGAAGGTGCCGATCGCGCCGACCAGCGTCCGGAGCATCGCGAGGTTCTCCAGGCGTGCCGCGACGTGCAGCTCGACGGCGCGATGGCCACGCTGACGTTTGTTAGTGCGCAATCCCGCGTCGTTCATCTGGTCTCCCGGCAATGGTTGACTGACACTACTACCACCCCTCAGCCCGCCGTGTACCGGCCGTTCGAGCCGATTAGTCATGGCTGCCGCCGGGTATTCGACCCGGCACAAGCGCGCCTGAACCGCCGATCCGGTTCGGGCGCGGCGGCTCAAGCGCGTGGCGGTGATCGCCGGGATCGCGCTGCTGATACTGGTCGTTCTCGCTGTATGCATCTATGTCGGTGTCTACGTGATCCTGGCCCACATGATGGGGCGACCACGCTGACGCAACCGTTCCGGCACTCATCATGGTGCACACCTGATACCCGCTCGACGGGGCCGGTAACCCCCGGGTTTGCTTGCTGGCAAAAATGGCCTCGCCGCGGGGTCGGCCGCGCCGGACGGGCTCCTAACTGGCGGGCCGCTGCCGGTAGACCTCGGGGTGTTCGGCGTACCAGCGATCGGCGATCCGGCGAATCCGCCGGTGCTCCACCGCCACCCACGCCAGCCCGAGGACGGCGGCGACGATCGCGAGCACGCCCGCGGTCATGCCCTCGTGGTGGTGTCCGGTGCCGAAGGCCGCCAGGCTTCCGCACCCCCCGATCACGCCGGCCACCACCAGCAAATAACCGGGCCAGTGCAACACGTCGATCAACGACTCCCCGGCGAGCGGCCGCGTAGTCCTCAGATGGTCGACGGGGTCATGAAAGGTGTCTCCCATGGCTGCTCCTAGTGGAGATCTCTTGCGCAGCTCAATACGGGTTGCACCATCAACGGTAGATCGCCCGGGAGGCTTTTGGCGAGACCCAGTCAGAGGGGCAGCGCCGGGCCCGCGATCGGGGCCACGCCCAGCGCCACCATCAAGACCATCAGGGTGAACAGGAACCAGCCCGCACCGTGCCAACCCCACCAGGTGCCCTGCGCCTTCCACACGCGATAGGTGCGCAGGAACGCCCACAGCCCGGACGCCAGCAGGATCAACGGTCCCCCCACCGCCAGCAGCGTCCGCTGCGGCGCGCCGCAGGCGACGGTGTCGACGCCATTGCTCGGGCAGGTGCTCACCCACAGCGCGGCCATGACCAGAAAGACCACCGCCG
>NZ_LATC01000195.1:0-3317 GCF_001414075.1 Mycobacterium sp. UM_11
GATAGCGTGATGCCCACACCGCTGGTCCGCGCACCCCATGGGTGGCAACGGGTCGGCGCCTTGTTCAGCCGGATCGGTGCGTTCGCAATCGTCGAGATGCAGAAGCTCCAGCACGACCGGACCGAACTGGTCACCCGGATGGTGCAGCCGGCGCTGTGGCTGCTGATCTTCGGCACCACGTTCAGCCACCTGCATGTCATCCAGACCGGATCGGTGTCGTACCTGGCCTTCCTGGCGCCGGGCATCATCGCCCAGTCGGCGCTGTTCATCTCCATTTTCTATGGCATACAGATCATTTGGGACCGCGACGCCGGGGTCCTGGCCAAGCTGATGGTGACACCGGCGCCAGCGTCGGCGCTGATCACCGGCAAGGCGTTCGCGGCCGGCGTGCGCTCGGTCGCCCAGGTGGTCGGTGTGATGGCGCTGGCGTACCTGATGAACGTCGGCCTGACCGTCAACCCGCTGCGGATCGTGGCGGCGATGGCCGTGGTCATGCTCGGCGCCGCGTTCTTCGCCTGCCTGTCGATGACCCTGGCGGGCCTGGTGCGCAACCGCGACCGCCTGATGGGAATCGGGCAGGCGATCACGATGCCGTTGTTCTTCGCCTCCAACGCGCTGTATCCCGTGGACGTGATGCCGGCCTGGCTGCACGTGCTGAGCAGGGTGAACCCGCTCAGCTACGAGGTCAACGCGCTGCGGGGACTGCTCATCGGCACGCCCTTCGATCCGGTGGACATCGTGGTGCTGCTGGTCGCCGCCGTGCTCGGAATCGCCTCGGCCTCAACGCTATTGCGCCGGCTCGTCGCCTAGTTATCGCCTCGATAGCCGATCGTGACCGATCGACAACGATTTCCGGCCGACGCCTAATCGTTAGCCAACCGCGATGTGAAGCTGCGGCCCTGACAAGCGATTTGCGCCCTCTCCCCGTGTTTGACTGCCCAGCGAACGGATTCGACCGCGGCACGCGGCAGATGAAAGTTGGGATGGGTAGAGAGCTATGAAGTTCTTCGGAAAGTTGCGTGGCGCCGCGGCATCCATGCCGCGCCAACTGGCGGTCGCGGCTATGGGGGCTGCCCTGATGTCCGGCCTCGTCACCGCCGCCGGCGTATCGGCCACCGCGGGGGCGTTCTCGAAGCCGGGTCTGCCGGTGGAGTACCTGGACGTGCCGTCGCCGTCGATGGGCCGCAACATCAAGGTCCAGTTCGAAGGCGGCGGACCGCACGCGGTGTACCTGCTCGACGGGCTGCGGGCCCAGGACGACTACAACGGCTGGGACATCAACACCCCCGCCTTCGAGGAGTTCTATCAGTCCGGCCTGTCGGTGGTGATGCCGGTCGGCGGCCAGTCCAGCTTCTACAGCAACTGGTACCAGCCGTCGTCGGGTAACGGGCAGAACTACACCTACAAGTGGGAGACGTTCCTGACCCAGGAGATGCCGCTGTGGCTGCAGGCCAACAAGCAGATCTCACCGACCGGCAACGCCGCGGTGGGCCTGTCGATGTCCGGCGGCTCCGCCCTGATCCTGGCCGCGTACTACCCGCAGCAATTCCCTTACGCCGCTTCGCTTTCGGGCTTCCTCAACCCGTCCGAAGGCTGGTGGCCGACGCTGATCGGGCTGGCCATGAACGACTCGGGTGGCTACAACGCCAACAGCATGTGGGGACCGTCCACCGACCCGGCGTGGAAACGCAACGACCCGATGCTGCAGATTCCGCGGCTGGTCGCCAACAACACCCGGATCTGGGTGTACTGCGGCAACGGGACACCCAGTGACCTGGGCGGCGACAACATGCCGGCCAAGTTCCTGGAAGGTCTGACGCTGCGCACCAACCAGCAGTTCCAGAACAGCTACGCGGCCGCCGGCGGGCGCAACGGGACGTTCAACTTCCCGGCCAACGGCACGCACTCGTGGCCGTACTGGAACCAGCAGTTGGTCGCGATGAAGCCCGACATCCAGCAGGTGCTGCTGGCCAGCAACACCACGGCGCAACCGGCGCAACCGGCGCAACCGGCTCAGCCGGCCGCCTGACCCCCGAGCAGCATCGGCAGTAGCGCACCGGTCAGCGCTACTGCCGATGCTTTTTCTCGGACCGTTCCATCAACAGAGCGCGCCGGTCCTGGTGGAAGTACGTGTACCCGGTCGTCACCGCGCATAGGGACGTGGCCATCACCAGCATCCAGGTCCCGTTGACGACGACGCTGATGAAGCCGCCGACGGTCGCGCCCACGACGAAGCTGGCGAACAGCAGAAAGTAACCGAGCCAGTCCGAGACGCTTCCACCGCCAGCGATGTGGCGCTCGATGCCCTGGCCCATCTTGACGGTCGTGCCGGTCACATAGCTCAACGGCACCGAAACCTCGCCATCTTTGACAAAAGAGGTGTTCAACGCCCCGGTACCAAACGCCAGCAGCATCATCGGCAAGAAATCGACGAGATTCTCCTCCCATCCCTCGTCGAGCACGTCGACCACGGTGGCGGCCGCCAAACTGAAGGTGGTCAGCACCGTCGGGCCGTGCGGATGGTCCACCCAGAAAAATCGCCGGCACAGCGACGCGACGACCACGCCAGCGACGAACACCGCGATGAGTAGCCCGGCACTTACGGCCAGCCACCCATCACCGGTGAAATAACCGAGGACGGCCCGTTGGGCGTTGCCGGTGATGAAAACCACGAAGTAGCCCGCGGAGTGGGTGAACGAGATCGCGCCCACCACACCGGCCAGGCCCGCCAGCACCCACGACAGTCGCGCCTCGCTATTGAAGGTTTCGCTTGCCACGCTGACATGCTTTCAGACGCTCGCCGACCGCGCAGGGGACGCATAGGGAATTCCTATGCTGCGCCTATGTGCTGGTGAGCCGGGCGATGGAGCGCAGCGGAATCGGCAACCAGCCGGGCCGGTGGCGCGCCTCGTAACCGGCTTCGTACACCGCCTTGTCGAGTTCGTAGGCGGCCAGCAGCTCCGCCGAATCCCGCGGGTCCGTCCCGGAGGCGGCGGCGTAGCCCTCGCAGAACGCGGTCCGGTTGCGCTCGACCCACTCCCGGGCGCGGGCGGCCAGTTGCTTGTCGGCCGCCTGGTCCACCAGCGGCCCGTACGCGGCGTACTCGAAGGACCGCAGCACGCCGGCCACGTCGCGCAGCGGCGAATCCGGCGCCCGGCGCTCGTCGAGCGGCGACCCCGGTTCGCCCTCGAAGTCGATCAGCAGCCAGCTCTCGGGGGTGCGCAGCACCTGACCGAGGTGCAAGTCGCCGTGCACCCGCTGGACGGTGATCGCCTCGCCCGCGAGCTTGGCGAACCGCTCCTCGATGGTGGTCGCGT
>NZ_LATC01000196.1:0-3306 GCF_001414075.1 Mycobacterium sp. UM_11
GTGGGCCTTTTCGTGGACCCCTTCGAGGATGCCGACGGGTACTTCGCAACGGTCGAGCGCTACGCCGGGCTGGGCGTGCAGCTGGTGAACGCCGGTCCGTTCCCCGGCAACCCCGACCCCGTGGGATTCATCCGCCGCCTCGGCGACGAAGTCATACCCAAGCTCGCCGAAATCGGTTGATAGGGCGGGGTTTAGCCCGGGTAGCGGGAATAGCACGCGTCCATGTTGCCCGCTACGCCGCCGCGGAACGCGGCTATCCGGGTGAACCCCGCCGGCACGCTGGTGCCGTCCGCGTCGCTGGCCACGAGGTGGTTGGTAAGCAACCCGGCCACCGCCTCGTCGAGATCACCGGCCGTCAGCAGCAACTGCTTCTGCGACGACAGCTCGATGGGTTCGGCCATCTTGCGGTGCACCACGCCGGTCAGGCAGGCGGTGCGCAGCGCGGTCCACGGGCTCTGCATGGCCAGCCCGCGTTCGTGCTGCACGGCCAGCGCGTACCGCGACATCACGACCGACAGGGCGGTGTCGTCGCCCTGCGGCAGGGTCTGCTCGTTCTCGTCGGCGACCTTGCCCATCGCCGCCAGCTTCGGCAGGTCGATCACGATCGTGTTGGTGGCCGGGCAGTATGACGCCGGGGGGCTGGCCTTGGCGTCGGCGCAATCGGCCGCCTGGAAGGACAACGTCGGCGGGCTCTTCGGCGAGAACACCTTGCCCAACAGTTCCATCAGCGTCGACAGCGTGTCCTGGTCGATCGGGACCTCACCGGTCTCCGGGTTTCCGGTGTTGGTGTCGACGCGCAGGGCGTTGGGCAGGTCGCCGCGGCGCTGCGCGATTTCCCTCTTGTCGATCCCCGCGCAGGCCGAGGCGCCGTCGATGAAACCCATTTGGAACGCCTCGATCCGATCCAGGGCCGACCCGTGTTCGTCGTCGTTCTCGGTCTCGCTGTCCATTACGGGATCCCGGGTGGTGATGATGCCCGCCAGCACGTGGTCGAGGCCGTCGGCGGTGCTCAGCGTGAACCGCGGCGACTTGCCGTCGGCGACCCAGAAGAGGTAGACGCCGGCGAAGCAGTCGGCCTGCTGCTCGCGCACGATCGTGGGGTCGCGTTTGGTCACCAGCTTCGCCATGGTCTGCAACGCGTGGCCGAATTCGTGTGCCAGCACGCCGTTGACGGACATGTCGCCGAAGTACTTCTGCGCGACGGGCATGAACACGCCACGGTCCCAAGCGATCAGGTTGCAGCGCGACGTGAAGAAGGCGTTGACGAGCTTGTAGGTGTCGTTGTGGCAAACGATCGGGCTGGCCGGGTCGTTGGAGTTATACGACACCATCTTGCCGACCGGGACGAAATCCCCCTTCAACGATTGGCTGTAGACCGACTTCCAATATTCCTCGATGTCGTTGACCGACAGCAACGACAACTTGTCGATCGCGCCGTTGTCGGTGTTGACCACGGTGCCGGTCGGGGCGGGTGCGTTCTGGCGAATCCCGCTGGGGCCGTTCGTCGCCGGCAGGCCGCCCACCCGGAACGGATCGTTCAGCATGGACAACGCGCGCCCGTCGACGAAGGATGTGCAGCCGGCCACCACGATTGCCGATGCCGCGCAGCTCAACACCCCCCGCAGCAAGGCGGCCGCCCTGCGCGGACGGCCACCGGCCTGCTGACGTCGATTCCGCGCACGGCTCTTCATACCAACCTCATCCCGACCGGGTGCAGGGCAGCACCAAAGGGTCTCATTCTAGAGCGGTCGGCTAACTATGACAGCACGAATGAGAACACCGTCGCGCGCGAGTCCCGACGGCCGGCCGGCGGGGTTGCGCGCGGCTTACCCGTTGCCGAACAGGGAACGCCGGGCGGGTATGCGGATCGGAAATAGCGAACTCGGCGGCGCGGCCTAGGGGCGCGGCGCGGTCGGTGTCGGCGTTTGCGGCGGGGCCACCGGACCACCCGGACCCATTCCGCCGGGGCCCATCATTCCGCCGGGTCCCATCATGCCGCCGGGCTGCTCCATCATGGGGCAGGTGCCGGGGCGCCCGCCGCCGTAGCCGTGGCGCCAGCCGTAGTGGTTGCCCGAGGCCCAGCCCAGCATCAGGCCCGAGAAGAAGATCACCGCGACGACGAACACGACACCGGCCACGATGACCACCCACGCGGCCGCTTGACCCAGCCGGGTGTGCGCGCCGAACCGATGATCGACGCTGGTTGCAGGAGTTTCCGTCATGCGCGCAACGATGCCACACGCATACCCACGGGGGGTAGGGACCATTGGCCCTAGCTAGGGCGGTGGATGTCTGGTCGACTTGCCTGAAGTGCGCAGGACCGAAGGGATCCGCGATGGCCGGAGTGACGCGGCGGGCGGCGCTTGCCGCGCTGGGTGTGCTCGGTGCGGGCGCCATGGTGTGGCGGGGATATGTGCGTCCCGGCGTCCCCGGACTGGCCGCCCCCGCCATCCGCCTCACGGACTGCGGCGGCTTCATGGGCGCCGGTCGCACGGACATGAGCCGCTACATGGACATGTTCATGCGGCACAACGAAATCCATCGCGTGGTCGAGGACATTCCCGGCGGCGTGCGCACCACCACCGAGTCGGCATCGCCCGACCTCGCCGCTCAACTGCAAGCGCACGTCTCGAGCATGTACGCCCACCTCGATCAGGGCACCGAAGTCAGCTGCATGAGCCAGACCCTGCCGACCCTGTTCCGCCGCGCCGGCGGCTACCGCCGCCAACTCACGCTGACCCCCAACGGCGTGATCGCCGAGGAGACCGCCGACGATCCGGCGCTGACCGACGTCATCCGGTCGCACGCGCGCGAGGTCACCGGCTTCGTGCGGGACGGCATGCCCGCCATGATGCAGCAGATGATGGGGCCGGGCGGGATGGGCTGCGGCCGAATGATGAACCCGCGCATGCCTTGACGCGAGGGTGCCCTAGAAGGGCGGTGGATCGTCGCCCGGTGGTGCGGGGCCGGCGGGCACCGGGCCGGTCGGCGCCGCGGGTCGCGCGACCAGCCGGGCCTGGCGGTTGTGCCGGCGTTCGGCGGCGATGCGCAGGGCCCGGTTCTGCGCGCGGTTTCTGTTGCGCCGCGGCATCATCGCGGTGCGCTCGCCGCAGCGCTCAACGGCCGTCTGGACCGGGGCGTCGCCGGTGGGCGCGCACAGGCTGGGGAACAACAGCGCGCTGCCCGGGGTGGTGACGTAGGTATGCCCGCCGGGCAACCGCCAGATCAGCGTGCCGTCGGGCAGCTGTTGGTCGCGCCAGCCCCAGAACGTTTTCAGCAAATGATGTTGGCGGCAAAGACATTTCA
>NZ_LATC01000197.1:0-2993 GCF_001414075.1 Mycobacterium sp. UM_11
GATGTGTATAAGAGACAGGCGTGAACTCAGGGCGGAAAATCGCACGAAAAGCCGCCGTCAGTTCACGTTCGGCGGAGAGACCAGAGCGTGCCCCTCAGAAGTCGCCCGCGTCGCGGCGCAGCGTCTCGATCGATGAAACCAGCGCCCGCGCTTCGCTTTCCGACATCCCGATGTCGGCGAACACCTGCTCGTTGAGCGTCACCGTGGCGTCCTCGACCGTCGAGCGACCCAGGTCGGTGATCTGCACCAGCGTGGTGCGCCCGTCGGTGGGGTGCGGCACCCGCTTCACCAGCCCGTCGGCCTCCAGCCGGCGGATCGCGTGGGTCACGCTGGTGACGTGCACCTGCAAGCGGTCGGAGGCCTTGGTGATCGGCAGCGCGCCGGTCCGGCTGAACGCCAGCAGCCGCAGCAGCTCATAGCGGGAGAAGCTCAAGTCGTAGGGGCGCAACGCCGTCTCGACGCGGGCCAGCAGGATCTGGTGCGCGCGCATCACCGACGTCACCGCGACCATGCCCTGCGCCACGTCGGCCCAACCGGAGCGTTCCCAGTTGGCGCGTGCCGCGTCGATCGGGTCACGCTTGTTGGAGGCAGCCACGCCCCTTCATACCGCACTCGGCGCGCGAGCGTGGCCTTTCCCCAGCGCGGACAGCACCGCCATGGTCGACGCCCTGTTGCCCACGGTGATCCGCGCGCCGCCGTCCGGGTAGCACCGCACCCGTGGGCCGCCGCCGGCGAAAACCTCATGCCACGGCCCACCCCTCGGGGGCAGGTACATGAAGTTTGCGTGCGCGTCGGTGGTGTAGATCCCCAGCGCACTCATGCGCATGCGCAGGTAGCAGCGTTCGGCGTTGATCAGCCGGACCCGCTGCAGCAGTTGGTCTTCCGCCGCGTACGACGCGGCGACCGCGACCAGGCTGGTGATCGCGGCGCCGAACGGCAGCTGATCTGACCACAGCGCCCGGGCCAGCTCCGGCGACGCCACCCCGTAACCGATCCGCAGCCCCGCCAGGCCGTAGGCCTTGGAGAAGGTCCGCACCACCACCACATTCGGGAACCGAGTGATCAACGCCGACACGGCGATGCGGTGCTCGGGCGCGGTGAACTCGATGTACGCCTCGTCGAGCAGCACGACGGCGTCGCGGGGCACGCGGCGCAAGAACGCCGCGACGGCGTCGGCGGACTCCAGCGTGCCGGTGGGGTTGTGCGGGCGGCACAGCACCACCACCCGGGCATCGGCGGCGGCGCGGGCCAGCCCGTCGAGGTCGTTGTGGCCGTGCTCGTCCAGGGGCACCGTCCGCGTCGTCAGCCGCGCCATCCGCGCCAGGATCGGGTATCCGTCGAACGTCGGTGTCGACATCACCATCGTGTCGCCCGCAACGGTCAGTGACTGCAGGGCCTGCAACGCGACGCCCGTCGCGCCCGCGCCCGGCACCACCGCGTCTGCGGGCACCCCGATGTGGTCGGCGATCAGCGCGCGCAGCCGCTCGGGCAGGAACTCCGGATAGCGGTGCGCCGTCTGCACGGAACGCATCAGCGCCGAGCGGACCTCGGGCAGCGGGGGGAACGGATTCTCGTTGAGCGACAAGGCGAACGGATCCATCGCCTCCGGGAGCGCGTCGCGGAGGTCACCGTCCCACGGGACCGGTGCGGGCTGCATCAGCCTCGCCCGCCCCAGCGCACCGCCGCCGCACCGGCGAAATCGCCGGCGTGCGCGAAGGCGGCCATCATCACGACGTCGCCGGCCCGGACCTGACCGTCGGTGATCGCGCGGTCGAAGTTGATCGGGATCCCCGCGCCGAACAGGTTGCCACACTCGTCGAACGTGTCGCGGTGTCTCGACTCGGGCAGCTCGAGCGCCTCGCGCCAGTTGCGCAGGAACACCCGGTTCGGCTGGTTGGTGACCAGCAAATCGATGTCCTTGGCGGGCAGGCCGATTCGGTCGCAGACCGCCAGCGCCACCTCGGGAACCTGCCGGTTGCCGCGGGCCAACACCTTGGTGATCTTGCTTTCGGTGAAGCCGATGCTGCCCTCGCCGGACCCGGCCTGCCACCACTTGCGGGGCGGGTCGTACGACAGCGTCATCTCACCGGCGTACTCGCCGTAGGTGCGGCACTCGACGTCGAGGATCGGCGACTGATCGCCGAGGGTGACCAGCCCCACCGCCGCGCCGTCCCCGGGCACCGCGGACTGCGCCTTGCGCCGGATGGTCGGCTGGTCGAAGAACTGGCCCGCCGCGTTCTGCGCGATGGCGATCAGCGCGGTGTGTCCGCTGCCGGACTCCAGCAGCTTGCGAGCCACGTTGAGCGCCAACACGAATGCCGCGCAGCCGCCGTTGTTGAGGTCCAGCACCCAGGACGGCCGCATGCCCAGCCGGTGTGCGATGCCGCCGCCCTGGCCATAGAAGGCCATGTCCGGCACCTGGGTGTGGGTGATCAGCACGTCGGCACCCTCGACCACGTCGTGGCCGTGCCGCTCGATCAGGCCCTGCGCCGCGCGTTCGATCATGTCGATGGAGCTCTCGTCGGGCGCGACGTGGTGCCGAAACTTCGGGGCGCGGAACATGACGTTGTCGCGCAGGTCGTCGGATTCGGCGAACTGCGCGTAGTACTCGGCGCCGATCGGTTCGCCGGGCAGATACGTGGAAACGTCGATCAGGCTGACGCTCATGGTTTTCTCACCCCATCCATTTCGGCGTCACCGGCAGGCCGTTGCGGTGCCGGTATTCGGCGATCGCCTTCAGGTTCTGCAGCTCCAGCGCATGCCCGGCGCCGAACATGTCCCAGAAGTCGCCGACCCACACCGGGCGTTGCGCCGGCGCGGTCTCCGGATAGGGGTTGTGGTCGTAGAACGGGTGATGGCAATTGGTCCACAGCACAACCGATCCCGGCTTGTCCAGCACGACCTGCGCGTCGACGACGCGCATCAGGTAGATCATCCACAGGTGCTTGCCCTGGTCCCACGCGCCTGTCTCTTATACACATCTGACGCTGCCG
>NZ_LATC01000198.1:0-2898 GCF_001414075.1 Mycobacterium sp. UM_11
CGCCGCGGTGGTCGTCGTGGACGCGATTCCGTTGACGGTCAACGGCAAACTCGACGCCCGCGCCCTGCCGGCGCCCGACTACCACGACGACGAACGGTACCGGCCGCCGGCGACCCCGACCGAGGGCATCCTGGCCGAAATATACGCCCGCGTACTGGGATTGACCCGGGCCGGCGTCGAGGAGTCCTTCTTCGACCTGGGCGGGGATTCGCTGGCGGCCATGCGCCTGGTCGCCGCCGTCAACGCGGGCCTGGATACCCGGCTGTCGGTGCGCACCGTGTTCGAGGCGCCCACGATTCGCCTGCTGGCGCAGCGCATCGGCGGGGGCGGCCGGGCGCGGGCGCGCGTGGCGGCCGGGCCGCGGCCGCAAGTGTTGCCCCTGTCGTTCGCGCAATCCCGGTTGTGGTTCATCCACCAACTGCACGGGCCGTCGCCGGTGTACAACATGGCCGCGGCGCTACGGCTGACCGGGCACCTCGACGAGGACGCGCTGGTCGCCGCGCTGGCCGATGTGGTGGAGCGCCACGAAAGCCTGCGGACGGTGTTCGCCGCGACCGAGGGGACGCCCCGGCAGGTGGTGCTGCCGCCGCAGCGCGCCGCTGCCGGTTGGGACGTGGTCGACGCCAACGGATGGTCATCGGCGCGGTTGAGCGAGGCCGTCGAGGCCGCGGCGGCCCATCCTTTCGACCTGGCCACCGAGATACCGTTGCGGGCAAGGCTTTTCCGGATCACCGAGGACGAGCACTTGCTGGTGGCCGTTGTGCACCACATTGCCGCCGACGGCTGGTCGCTGACTCCGCTGGTGCGCGACCTGGGGGTGGCTTACGCCAGCCGGTGCGCCGGCCGCGAGCCGGGATGGCCGTCGTTGTCGGTGCAGTACGCCGACTACACGCTGTGGCAGCGGTCCCAGCTCGGCGATCTCGACGACCCCGACAGCCCGATCGCCGGTCAGCTGCGCTACTGGGAGGCCGCGCTGGCCGGAATGCCCGAGCGCCTCGAATTGCCCACCGACCGGCCGTATCCGGCGCTGGCCGACCATCGCGGAGCCACGGTGCGCGTCGACTGGCCCGCCGAGCTGCAGGACCGGGTGCGCGAGGTGGCGCGCGCCCACAACGCGACCAGTTTCATGGTCATCCAGGCCGCCCTGGCGGTGCTGCTGGCCAAGCTGAGCACCAGTTCGGATGTGGCTGTGGGCTTTCCGATCGCCGGTCGTCCCGATCCCGCACTCGACGACGTGGTGGGCTTCTTCGTCAACACCTTGGTGCTGCGGGTCGACCTGGCCGGCAATCCCACCGCCGCCGAACTGCTGGCGCAGGTGCGCCAGCGCAGCCTGGCCGCCTATGAACACCAGGACGTGCCCTTCGAGGTGCTGGTGGAACGGCTCAACCCCACCCGAAACCTGGGCCACCATCCGCTGGTGCAGGTGATGCTGGCCTGGCAGAACAACGAACCCGCCGACCTGCGGCTGGGCGATCTCCGGGTCGCCGCCGTTCCGGTCGACACCCGCACCGCCCGCACGGATCTGCTGTTCTCGCTGGCCGAACGCTGGACCGACGACGGCCGGCCCGGCGGGATCGGGGGAGCCGTGGAGTTCCGCACCGATGTGTTCGACACCGCCACGGTCGCAACGTTTGTGGCGCGACTGCAGCGGGTGGTGGCGGCCATGACCGCCGACCCCACCCGGCGGTTGTCCTCGATCGACGTGCTCGACGAGGCGGAGCACGCCCGGCTCCGGGCGATCGGCAACCACGGCGCGCTGGAGCAGGCCGCCTCCCCGACCCGGTCGATACCGGAAGCCTTCGTCGCCCAGGTGGACCGCGCCCCGGAGGCCGTGGCCATCAGCTACCGGGGCAACCGGCTGACCTACCGCGAACTCGATGACGCCGCGAACCGCCTGGCGCACCGGCTCATTGGTCACGGCGCGCGTCCCGGTGAACGGGTGGCGCTGTTACTGCCCCGGTCGGCCGAGGCGGTGGTGGCGATCCTGGCGGTGCTCAAGACCGGCGCGGCTTACGTGCCGATCGACCCCGGGCTGCCCTCGGCGCGCATCGAATTCGTGCTCACCGACGCCGCAGCGGTCGCGGTGATCACCGTCGGCGGTCTGCGGTCGCGAGTGGGCGGGTGGGGCCTACCCGTCGTCGACGTCAACGCCCCCGCGCCGACGATGCGGCCCGCCACCGCACCACCGCCGCCGGCGCCCGGGGACATCGCCTACGTCGTCTACACGTCCGGCACCACCGGCACTCCCAAAGGCGTTGCGGTCACCCATCACAACGTCACCCAGCTGCTGGAGTCGCTGGACGCCGAGCTGGAGCTCGGCCAGGTGTGGACGCTGTGCCACTCGTTGGCCTTCGACTTCTCGGTCTGGGAGATCTTCGGCGCGCTGCTGCACGGGGGGCGGCTGGTGGTGGTGCCGGACGCCGTGGGCCGCTCGCCGGACGAGCTGCACGCCTTGCTGGTTCGCGAACAGGTCGGCGTGTTGAGCCAGACCCCGTCCGCGTTCTACGCGCTGCAAACCGCCGACGCGCTTTCCCCCGAGCTCGCGCACCGACTCAAGCTGCAGACGCTGGTGTTCGGCGGCGAAGCGCTCGAGCCCCGGCGGCTGGGCAAGTGGCTGGACAACCATGCGGGGCGCCCGCGCCTGATCAACATGTACGGCACCACCGAGACCACCGTGCACGCCTCGTTCCGCGAGATCGTCGACCGCGACGTGCACGGCGACGCCAGCCCCATCGGAATTCCCCTGGCGCATCTCGCCTTCTTCGTGCTGGACGACTGGTTACGGCCGGTGCCCGCCGGCGTGGTCGGGGAGTTGTATGTCGCCGGCCGGGGCGTGGCGTGCGGGTATGTGGGCCGGTCCGGGCTGACGGCGTCGCGGTTCGTGGCGTGCCCGTTCGG
>NZ_LATC01000199.1:0-2822 GCF_001414075.1 Mycobacterium sp. UM_11
ATGTGTATAAGAGACAGGGGCGTGGACGTCGTTCGGCGGCCGGCGCTGACGGTGTCGCCGGCCGAGATGCTGCAAGCCGACGGCTACCTGCTGGGCAGCCCCGCGAACCTGGGCTACATGAGCGGGGCGCTCAAGCACGCGTTCGACTGCGCCTACTACCAGCTGCTGGACTCGTCGCGCGGGCGCCCGTTCGGCCTCTATCTGCACGGCAACGAGGGCACCGAGGGTGCCGAACGCGGCGTCATGTCGATCACGACGGGGCTCGGCTGGGTGAAAGCCGCTGAGACCGTGCTGGTTTCGGGCAAGCCGGACAGGGGCGACCTGCAGGCCTGCTGGGAACTCGGTGCGACGGTCGCCGCCCAGCTCATGGAATGAGGCGCCTAGGTGTAGGTCGGTTTGAACGCCTCGGCCGGTTGGGCCAGGGCCAGCGCCGAGCTGGTGCCGATCGGCCCGTGCCGGTCGAACAGGGTGGCGGCGCCGGTGGCCACCCCGGCCGCGCCGTAATGGCTTTGCGCCGCCAGCCCCAGGAATTCACCGTCGGGCAGGCGGCTGGCGGTGACGGTGTAGTCGGCGTTGATGTAGCGCAAACCGCCTGTGCCCCAATGGGTCAGCGAACTCGTGATGTCCCCGACGAAGGCCAGTCGGGTGAACGGGGTCAGCGGGTAGCCCTGCACCATCGGGCGAAAGATCCTCGTCCACGCGAACTTTCGGGAGTGGGACTGTTCCCACTCACCGGCCGCGATGCCCGGGCTGCCCGCGTCGGTGGCCCCGTAGCCCCAGATCAGAAACGGCATGTCGGCCGGGAAGCCGCCGGAATCGGCCGGGGGCGACGGCATGGCCAGGGGTGCGGACCACACCTCCCCTTCGGGATGCTCCCCCCGGCGCAGGAACAGCGCACTGGCCCGCGCGACGGTGTTGCCGTTCTGCACCAGCGC
Organism: Mycobacterium sp. UM_11; assembly: GCF_001414075.1. Taxonomy (NCBI): domain Bacteria; kingdom Bacillati; phylum Actinomycetota; class Actinomycetes; order Mycobacteriales; family Mycobacteriaceae; genus Mycobacterium; species Mycobacterium sp. UM_11. The sequence continues at coordinate 936 of NZ_LATC01000199.1, forward strand.
GCCGCCGACGAGCTTGATCCGCCTGCCCTCCCGCTGCACCGAGGTCCGGATCTGCACCGGCTCGAGCAACGCCGGGCGGAGCAGGTCGACCGTGAGGCGGGCGGGCTGAAAGTCGGGCTCGACGCCGGATTGCTCTATGCCCCAACCCAACAGGCCGCCGACATTCTGGCCGCCCATCGCGGCCCCCCACGGTCCCCGGGTCAGCGGGCCCGGCACAAAGGAGTCACCGTCGACAGTGAAGAACGCCTCGGGCATGATGGCGGAATCGTCGACCGTCACGGCCATCACGATAGGACACGCCGATAGTAAGGACCGGGCATGCCTCCAGTGATCGAAATTCCGCGCGGCCACAACCCGTTCCCGACGACAGGCGTGACCCGCGACGCCGACGGCGTCCCGCACTATGACGACCTGCCCGCCACGCTGCTGGACATGCTCGCCGAACAGGTCGACCAGCGCCCGAACAGCGAGGCGGTGGTCGAACTCGGCGCCGGCCGATTGACCTACCGCCAGCTGTGGGACCGCGCGGCGCGCGTCGCCGGCGGGCTGCGCGCGGGCGGGTTGCGACACGGTGACCGCGTCGCGGTGCGTTACCCCGCCGGCGTCGACTGGGTGCTGGCGTTCTGGGGCATCGTGATGGCCGGTGGTATTGCGGTCGCGGTCAATACCCGCTCGGCGCAACCGGAAGTCGAGTTCGTCCTCACCGACTCCGGGGCCACCCTGGACCTGGCGGCGGACACCCCGCTTCCTGACGGCCAGCCGCATGTGACGGAGCGACTGGACCGCACCGACGTGGCCGCGCTGTTCTACACGTCGGGCACCACCGGCCACCCCAAGGGAGTGCCGACCACCCACGAGGCGTTCTTGACCAACACGGAGAACGCGATTCGCTGCCTCGACCAACCGCGCGACCTGGGCGAAGCGATGCGCACGCTGATCTCGGTGCCGCTCTTCCACGTGACCGGTTGCAACTCCCAACTGCTGGCCGCCACCCGGCTGGGCGGGGCCTCGGTGATCATGCCCGCCCTCAACCTGGACGGGTTGATCGCCACGCTGGCCGCCGAGCGCATCTCCGTCATGGTCACCGTCCCGGCCGTCTACGCACTGATGTTGCGGCACAGCGGCTTTGCCGACGCCGACGTCTCGGGCGTCCGCTGGGTGGGCTACGGGGGCGCGCCGATCGCCCCGTCGCTGGTGCGTTCGGTGCAGGACGCCTTTCCGCAAGCCACAGTGTTCAACGGCTACGGCATGACCGAGACGGCGTCGCTGATGACCGTGCTCCCGAGCCGCGACGCCGTGGAGCACGCCGACTCGGTCGGATACGCAGTCCCCTCCGTCGACCTCGGACTGACTCCCTTCGGCGGCGATGAGGAGGGCGTCGGCGAGCTGGTGGTGCGCGGCGCGAACGTCACCGCCCGGTACTGGAACCGCCCGGAAGCGACTGCGGCGACCATCGTGGACGGTTGGTTGCACACCGGCGACGTGGTGCGGGTCGACGAGGCGGGCCGCGTGCACATCGTCGACCGCCTCAAGGACATCATCAATCGCGGCGGCGAAAACGTGTCCAGCGTCGAGGTGGAAGCGGCGCTGCTGGCGGCGCCCGGTGTCGCCGACGCGTGCGTGTTGGCGGTTCCCGACGACATCATGGGCGAGAAGGTGGGCGCGGTGCTGTTCGGCGGCGCCGACGAGATCGACGTGCCGGCGGTGCTCGACCACTGCCGCGAGCGGCTCGCCGACTTCAAGGTGCCGCAGTACGTCACGGTGGTCGACACCGCGCTGCCGCGCAACGCCGGCGGCAAGCTGCTCAAGGGCAGGCTTCGCGAGCAGGTGCAGTGGGGGGAGCCGCTGCGATGAGCGCTACGGTGCTGATCCTGTCTCTTATACACA
>NZ_LATC01000200.1:0-2721 GCF_001414075.1 Mycobacterium sp. UM_11
GCCAACCACACCGTGCACGGGGTGTTGGTGGCCACCAACTTCTTTGGCGTCAACACGATTCCGATCGCGCTCAACGAGGCCGATTACGCACGGATGTGGGTGCAGGCCGCCACCACCATGTCCACCTATCAGGCGGTCTCCACCGCGGCGGTGGCTGCGAACCCGCCGACCGACCCCGCGCCGCCGATCGTGAAATCCGATGCCACCGCCCAAGACTCGGGCGGCGACATCCACGACCCCACGATCGACAACCCCCTCGACGATTTCATCGCCAACATCCTGAGGAATCTCGGCATCAACTGGGACCCGGCGGAGGGCACCGTCAACGGGTTGCCCTACGACGCGTACACCAATGCGGGAGAACCGATCTTCTGGGTGGTTCGAGCGCTGGAACTGCTCGAGGACTTCCAGCAGTTCGGCTACTACCTGGTGCACAACCCGGCGCTGGCCTTCCAGTACATCGTCCAGCTCATCCTGTTCGACTGGCCGACGCACATCCTCGAAATCTTCACCAGCCAGCCCGAATTGCTGGCGCCGGCGGTGCTGCTGGCGGCGGCCCCGTTCGGCGCCGTGGCCGGGTTCACGGGGTTGGCCGGGCTGGCCGCCGTGCCCCAACCCGCGGTCGCGCCGGCGCCGGTCCCGGCGCCCCCCCCAATGCCCGCCCCGATGCCGGCCGTCGCGATGTCGCCGCCCACCATCGCCCCGGCCGCGGCTCCCGCCTCGGCTCCGGCCTCCGCGCCCGCCCCGACCGCGAGCACCGTGGCCAGCCCCGCGCCGCCCTCCCCGCCGCCACCGCAGGCGGCGGGTTTCGCGCCCCCCTACGTGATCGCACCGCCCGGCATCGGGTCCGGCTCCGGGATGGGCGCGGGTGCCAGCGCGAGCGCCAAAAGGAAAGCGCCGGAGCCGGATAGCGCCGCGGCCGGCGCGGCCGCGGCGGCTCGGGAACAGGCCAGGAAGCGCCGGCGCCGGCGCGCGGCGCAACGCGACCACGGCGACGAGTTCGCCGACATGAACGTCGACGTCGACCCGGACTGGGGCGCCCCGGATGGCGAGCCGTCCACGGTCGCGTCGGATCGCGGCGCCGCGCTGGGGTTCGCCGGAACCGCGCGCCGGGAGGCCGGCGCCCCGGCGACGGGACTGACAGCGCTGTCGGCCGACGAGTTCGGGGCCGGGCCCCGGGTACCGATGCTGCCGGGCGGCTGGAGCCCCGGGTCGACCACCGCGCCGGATCGGCCCGACACCGGACGCCGGTAATGTCGACTTTGTGCGTAGCGAAGGTGATACCTGGGACATCACAACAAGTGTCGGTTCGACGGCGTTATTCGTGGCGACCGCCCGAGCGTTGGAGGCGCGCAAGCCCGACCCGTTGGCGGTCGACCCGTACGCGGAGGTGTTCTGCCGCGCCGTGGGTGGGTGGGCCGCCGACGTGCTGGACGGCAAGGCCCCTGGCCACGAGCTGACAACGCCCGAATTCGGCGAACACTTCGTCAACTTCCAGGGCGCCCGCACCAAGTATTTCGACGAGTACTTCCGCCGCGCCGCCGCCGCGGGCGTGCGGCAGGTGGTCATCCTGGCGGCGGGGCTGGACTCGCGCGCCTACCGGCTGGACTGGCCCGCCGGCACCACCATCTTCGAGCTGGACCAGCCGCAGGTCCTCGACTTCAAGCGTGAGGTGCTCGCCGGCCAGGGCGCCCAGCCGAACGCCGAACGGCGCGAGATCGCGGTGGACCTGCGCGAGGACTGGCCGCAGGCGCTGCGTGACAACGGCTTTGACGCCGCCCGGCCGTCGGCCTGGATAGCCGAGGGCCTGCTCATCTACCTCCCGGCCGCCGCCGAGGAGCAGCTGTTCACCGGCATCGATAACCTGGCCGCCCCGGGCAGCCACGTCGCCGTCGAGGACGGCGCCCCGCTCGACCAGGCGGACTTCGAGGCGAAACGCGAGGAGGAGCGCGCCGCGATGGCCGACGGTGCCGAGCGGCCCTTCTATCAGTTGGTGTACAACGAGCGGATCGCGCCGGCGACCGAGTGGTTCGGCGAGCGCGGCTGGACCGCCGTCGGCACCCCGCTGGCCGATTTCCTGCGCCAGAACGGCAGGCCGGTCCCCGGGCCGGACGTCGACGCCGGCCCGATGGTCGCCCGCAACACCCTGATGAGCGCCGTCAAAGACTGAGCTCTTCAAGAGTTCCCGATGAGTTGATCCCGCGACGGAACTTTTCCGCGCCGCGCCCCGACTACTACCGGGCTGATCGGTGCGCCGCCCAACAGCCCGGGCGGCGCCGGTCTCGGTCCGGCGAGGAGTTCGGCGCATGGCGTTACGCGGTTTCTCCGACGGTTGGGCCGGTGGCGGGCGATGACCGCGCCGGTATGGATGGCACTGCCCCCCGAGGTGCACTCGGCGGAGCTGAGCAGCGGTCCCGGGCCGGGCGGCCTGTTGGCCGCCGCGGCGGCCTGGAGCTCGCTGAGCGCGACCTACGCGTCGGCGGCCGACGAGCTGTCCGCGACCCTGGCCGCGACGCAGGGCGGGGCGTGGGAGGGGCCCACCGCCGCGCAGTACGCGGCCGCGCACGCGCCCTACCTGGCGTGGCTGACGCGGGCCAGCGCCAACAGCGCGGCGGCCGCGGCCCGGCACGAAACCGCGGCCACGGCCTACACCGCGGCCCTGGCCGCGATGCCGACGCTGCCGGAACTGGCCGCCAACCACACCGTGCACGGGGTGTTGGT
>NZ_LATC01000201.1:0-2628 GCF_001414075.1 Mycobacterium sp. UM_11
GGCAGCGTCAGATGTGTATAAGAGACAGGGCCACCGCGACGGGCAGCCCCGAAATCCGGCTGGCGAGGCCGACATACGCCTCGAAGTCCAGGCCGGCGATCACCCCGTCCGCGAAGATGGCGGCGGCGCGTGACAGTGCCGCCGCGCGCCGCGCGACCGGGAGGGGCAGCGCCTTGCGCTGGGCGGCCAGGGTCCGCGCGACGTACAGCGGGGGCACCAGGCTCAGCTCGGCGACGGCGGCGCCGGCGGTACTGGTGATGACCTCGCGGCGGCGGGTCCGGTATTCCCCGCCGGGGCCGAGCGCGTCGATCGACACCAAATCGGCTGCGACGCCGGTCCGTTCGCCCGCCATGCTCAGTACACGCCTTCGATGACGGGCTCGCCCTCGAAGGTGCTCACCGGCCGCACCGCTGCGACCGAGTCGCTGAGCTCCCCCGCCGGCCCGGGCATGCGGACCGCCAGGTCGCGTTCGAGGTTGTTGGGGATGAACATGCCCTTGCTGATGTGGTTCATCACCACCTGGCCGGTCTGACCGTAGGGCACCCGGTCCCCCGTGTCGGGGTCGACCACCCAGAACACCACGTACGGTGTCCGCGGGTCGAAGACGAACGCGTCGTCGTCGGCCGTCCGGGTCACCGCTTGGGAGAGCACCATCGTGCTGCCGAAGGCCATGGTGATCGTGGTGGCCGGGAAGATGCCGCGCAACAGGTCGAGGGTGTCGCCGTCCACGTGCGCGCCGCTGAGCAACAGGTAGCGGATCTTGTCGTTCAGCAGGTCGACCACGCGGTCGTCGCGGGCCATGGCCTCGAGCAACGGCGGGGTGGTGTGCAGGTTCGCGACGTTCTGGGTCCGCAACACGAACACGGCCTGCTCGACGACATGGTCGATGTAGGCGGCGACTTCGGATGCCGCGCCGCGGGCGGCGATCTTCTTGACCCAGCGCGGATCGATGTCGATCGCGTGAAAGATTGCGCCGAGCCGCTCGGCGACCAACCGCGAGAAATAGCCCACCCCATGCGGCCCGCTCGGCATCAGGCACAGGAAGCCGCGGCCGCGCTGGAACCCGCCGGCGGCGAAGTCCTCGGTCTGCCAGCGCACCACCTGCTCAACCCAATCCGGAAGCTGCGCAGTCCGTTTCGGGGCGCCGGTGGTGCCGCCGGATTCGAAGATCAGGGGCACCGGCGGCGGGTCGCCGTAGCCGCGCGGGATGAGGTCCTCCACCGGCGCGTCGCGCAATTCGTTGACCAGGTTGGGAAAAAGTCGCAGATCGGCGAAGTCGCGCACGTCGGCGATCGGGTCGAAGTCCAGCGTCGTCGCGGCCCGCAACCAGAACACCGAACCGGTGTCTTCACCGAAGTGCCAGGCGATCGCCGCGCGCAGGTAGGCCTCGGGATCCTCGACGGGCCGGGATCGCGGCACGTCCAGCAGCGAGAAATCGACAGCGGCCATGCCACCGATCCTCGCCCATCCGCACCGGCTCGCCAAGCACCGGTGCGCAGGACGCCGCCGTATTCGCTTACTTCACAGCGAGTTTCAACCGTGTGCACCCCGTGTTCAGCGCACGGCCACTCGCACCCGGTGCGCCGGCGCAAATAGACTGTGGTACCACCCGCGAGAGCAAGGGGACCGATGCGGTACATCGCCCTGGAATAGGCCTTCTTCATTCCCGAGCTGGCCGAGCTGCGGCCGGCCCATGAGCAGTTGATGCGGTTGCTGCGCCCCGGGATCGGCGAGGAGTACGAGCGCCGGCTGTCCGACTTCACCGAATACCGCCTGCCGGAGATGGACGACGCGGGCATCGACATCCAGGTGTTGTCCCTGACGTCGCCGGGCCTGCAGGTCGACCTCGATGCCGAGCGGGCCCGCGGGGACGCGCGGTTCGCCAACGACTACCTCGCGAAAGTCGTTGCCCAGCATCCCGATCGGTTCCGCGGGTTCGCGGCCCTGCCGCTGCAGGACCCCGCCGCCGCGGCGGCGGAGCTGGAGCGCGCCGTCACCCAGGACGGGTTCTGCGGGGCGCTGGTCAACGACTGCATCAGCGGGCCGGGCGGGCGCTATTTGGACGCGCCCGCCTACGACGAACTGTGGTCGGCGGTGGAATCCCTTGGCGTGCCGCTCTATCTACACCCGGGCGCGCCGCCCGCGGATCGCTGGCGGGTCATCGATGGCCGTCCGGAACTGTACGGCGCGACCTGGAGTTGGGCGGCCGAGGTGAGCGGGCACGCGTTGCGCATCCTCTTCGGCGGCGTCTTCGATCGGCATCCCGGCGCGACGCTGATCCTGGGCCACATGGGCGAGTTCCTGCCGTTTCAGCGCAGCCGGCTGGACTCCCGGTATGCGACGGTCGCGACGACCACCACGCTGGCGCGCGCGCCGTCGGCCTACCTCGGCACCAACATCGTCTTCACCAACAGCGGGGTCTTCTCGCCGGCCGTCATGCTGGGAGCGGTGCTGGAGGTGGGGGCCGACGCGTTGATGTTCTCGGTCGACTACCCCTACGAGTCGTCCCGCGAGGCGGTCGACGGGTTCGAGCGGACGACGCTGCCGGCCGCCGATCGGGAGAAGATCGCGCACGGCAACGCCGAACGGCTGCTGCGCATCGGTTAGGCGGCCCGGTTGTGCAGTCGG
>NZ_LATC01000202.1:0-2627 GCF_001414075.1 Mycobacterium sp. UM_11
CCACCGGCAGTGCGCGGACACGGGCCAAGACGGCATCGAGATCGTCGAACACCGCGTCGACGTCTGGATGACCGCTTGGACTCATACCCCCGAACCTAATGACCCCCACCGACAAAAATGCGCCCGAGAATCGCCACAGATACACACTCGCGCAAAAACTTTCAAAACTTCGCCCGAGCCGTGCGGCCGCCGGACCAAAAAGCCGCAAAATACCCGCTCGGAGACCTGCCGGGCGAGGTCCCGCGTCTTGTCGGTGCGCGGACTTAAGCTCGCGATGCCCGGATAACCACGCAGTTCGAAAGGGGGCCGCCGCCATGCGATTCCTGCACACCGCCGACTGGCAGCTCGGCATGACGCGGCACTTCCTTGCCGGTGACGCCCAGCCGCGCTACTCCGCGGCCCGGCGCGACGCGGTGGCCGGTCTGGGAGCGCTGGCGGCGGAGGTGTGCGCCGAGTTCGTCGTGGTGTCCGGCGATGTCTTCGAGCACAATCAGCTTCCCCCGCAGGTCGTCGGGCAGAGCCTGGAAGCCATGCGCGCCATCGGGATTCCGGTCTACCTGCTGCCGGGCAACCACGACCCGCTGGATGCCTCGTCGGTCTACACCAGCGCGCTGTTCGCCGCCGAACGCCCCGACAACGTGGTGGTGCTCGACCGGGCCGGCATCCATCAGGTGCGGCCCGGTCTGGAGATCGTCGCCGCGCCGTGGCGATCCAAGGCCCCCACCACCGATTTGGTTGCGGAAGTTCTCGGCGGCCTGACGCCCGGGCCCGTCACCCGCATCCTCGTCGCCCACGGCGGGGTCGACATCCTCGACCCCGATCGCGACAAGCCCTCCCTGATCCGGCTCGCCGCGCTCGAGGACGCGCTGGCGGCCGGCGCCGTGCACTATGTCGCACTGGGGGACAAGCATTCGCGCACCGAGGTCGGCAACAGTGGCCGGGTCTGGTATTCGGGCGCGCCGGAGGTCACCAACTTCGACGACGTCGAATCGGACCCGGGCCATGTCCTCATCGTCGAGATCGACGAAGCCGACCCGCGCCGCCCCGTCACGGTGGAGCCGCGGCACGTCGGCCGCTGGCGGTTCGTCACCATGCACCGGCAGGTCGACACCAGCCGCGACATCGCCGACCTGGACCTGAATCTGGACCTGATGACCGACAAGGAGCGCACCGTGGTGCGGTTGGCGCTCACCGGATCGCTGACGGTCACCGACCGCGCCGCGCTGGATGCGTGTCTGGACAAGTACTCCCGCTTGTACGCCTGGCTCGGCCTGTGGGACCGCCGCACCGACCTGGCGGTCATCCCGGCCGACGGCGAATTCAGCGACCTCGGCATCGGGGGATTCGCCGCCGCGGCCGTCGACGAACTGGTGGCCACCGCCCGCGAGGGAGACTCCGAGCACGCCGTCGACGCGCAGGCCGCGCTGGCATTACTACTACGCCTCACCGATCGGGGCGCCGCATGAAGTTGCACCGCCTGATCCTGACGAACTACCGCGGCATCACGCACCGCGAGATCGACTTCCCCGACCACGGCGTCGTCGTGCTGTGCGGCGCCAACGAGGTCGGCAAGTCGTCGATGATCGAAGCCTTGGACCTGCTGCTGGAGGCCAGGGACCGCTCGACGAAGAAGGAAGTCAAGCAGGTCAAGCCCACCCACAGCGACGTCGGCTCCGAGGTGAGCGCCGAACTGAGTTGCGGCCCTTATCGATTCGTCTATCGCAAGCGGTTCCACAAGAAATGCGAAACCGAGCTGACGATTCAGGCGCCGCACCACGAGCAGCTCACCGGCGACGAGGCGCACGAACGGGTCCGCGCGATGCTCGCCGAAACGGTGGACAGCGACCTGTGGCATGCCCAGCGGGTGCTGCAGTCCGCGTCGACGGCCGCGGTGGATTTATCGGGCTGCGACGCGCTGTCGCGTGCGCTCGATGTGGCCGCCGGCGACACCGGCGCGCTGTCCGGCACCGAGCCGTTGCTCATCGAACGCATCGACGCGGAGTATGGGCGCTACTTCACCCCGACCGGGCGTCCCACCGGTGAATGGGCCGCGGCGATCACCCGGCTGGCCGACGCCGAGGCCGCGGTGGCGGAATGCGCCGCGGCGGTCGCCGAGGTCGACGAGCGGGTGAATCGGCACGCCGTCCTGACCGAACAGGTGGCCGAGCTCGAGCAGCAACGCGTCGCCGCAGGCCCCCGGCTCGTCGCCGCGCAGGAGGCCGCGGAAAGGATCGCCGAACTGACCGGCCAGGCGCGCGAGGCCGGGTTGGTCGCGACTGCCGCGGTGGCGACGAGCGCCGCGGCGACAACCGCGCACAACGCGCGGCTGCAACTACTCGCCGAAATCGACGCCCGCACAGCCGCTGTCGCGGCCGCCGAGGCCCAGGCACTGGAGGCCGTCGAAGCGTGCGGGGTGGCCCAGGTCGACGCCCAGACCGCCGCCGCCGCGGCTCAGGAAGCCGCCGAAGCCCTTGCGGACCTACAACGCCGCGCCGAATCCGCCCGCAACACCGTGGCTCAGCTCGCCAATCGCGACGAGGCCGAGCGGTTGAGCGCCCGGCTGGCCAAGGTTGACGCCATCCAACAAAACCGCGACCAAGTGTGCGCGGCGCTGGGCGAGATCGCCA
>NZ_LATC01000203.1:0-2581 GCF_001414075.1 Mycobacterium sp. UM_11
ATAAGAGACAGCTTCGGCGCTGGTGGGTTTGACGGTGTCGGCGACGACGAGGAATCCGCGGGCCCGGCCATCCCAGCCGACGGAAACGGCGGTTTTGCCCTCATCCTCGGCGCGGACGAGGGCCGCCACGAGCGCGGGGTCGGGCGACTGGCCCCATTCGGCCAGCAGGCTGGCGCGCCCGACGACCACGGTGTGGCCGTCGACGTTGCCGCGCACGCCGTGGCCCTCGAAGCTGGTGAACCCGTCGACAGCGGGAAGGGCGCCGACCTCGGCTTTGGCGGCGGCGGCGATGGCTTGGGCGATGGGATGTTCGGACGCGTCCTCGAGCGCCCCGGCGTATTGAAGGAGGGTCTCGCGGTCGGTGCCCGGCCCGCCGATCACGTCGACCAGGGTCATCTTGCCGGTGGTGACGGTGCCGGTTTTGTCCAGCACGATCGTGTCGACGGCGTGGGCGGACTCCAGCACTTCGGGTCCCTTGATCAGCACCCCGAGCTGGGCGGCGCGGCCCGTGCCGACCAGCAGGGCGGTGGGGGTCGCCAGCCCGAGCGCGCACGGGCAGGCGATGATCAGCACCGCGACGGCCGCGGTCAGGGCCGCGGCGGCCGGGGACCCGAACGCCAGCCATCCGCCGAGCGTTGCGAGGGCGATGCCGATGACCACGGGAACGAACACCCCGGAAATGCGGTCGGCGAGCCGCTGCACCTCGGCCTTGCCCGATTGGGCCTGCTCGACCAGCTTCGCTATGTGTGCCAGCTGGGTGTCGTCGCCGACCCGGGTGGCGCGCACGACCAGGCGCCCGCCGGCGTTCACGGTGGCTCCCGTGACGCTGTCGCCCGCGCCGACCTCGACGGGAACGGACTCGCCGGTGAGCATCGAGGCGTCCACGGCCGAGGAGCCCGAGACCACGATCCCGTCGGTGGCCACCTTCTCCCCGGGCCGCACCACGAACTCGTCGCCGACGGCGAGGCGGTCCGCGGGGATGCGAGTCTCGGCGCCGTCGCGCAGCACGGCGACGTCCTTGGCGCCCAGCTCCAGCAAGGCGCGCAGCGCCGCGCCCGCGGTGTGCTTGGAGCGCCGCTCGAAGTACCGGCCGGCCAGCACGAACAGGGTCACCCCCGCGGCGACCTCAAGGTAGATGTGGCCGGCGCCGTCCGAGGGCCGGGCGGTCAGGCCGAAGCCGTCGCGCATCCCCGGTCCGCCGGCCGTGCCCAGGAACAGCGCGTACAGCGACCATAGGAATGCCGCCAGCGTGCCGATCGAGACGAGGGTGTCCATGGTGGCGGCGCCGCGTCGCAGGTTGGTCCAGGCGGCGGCGTGGAAGGGCCGGCCCGCCCACACGACCACGGGGGCGGCCAGCACCAGCGACGCCCACTGCCAGTAGCGGAACTGCAACGCCGGGATCATCGCCATGGCGATCACCGGGCCGGCGAGCAGCGCCGCGGTGATCAGGCGGGCGCGCAGCGCGCCCAGCTCGGGGTCGCCGGCCTTCGCGCGGGTTAGCCGCGGCTGTGGCAAGGCGGCGGCGTAACCGGCCTTTTCGACGGCGGCAATCAACACCTGCGGGTCGTACCCGGGGGGAACCGTGAGGGCGGCCTTCTCGGTGGCGTAGTTGACGGTGGCGGCCACCCCGTCGAGCCTGTTCAGCTTCTTTTCGATCCGGGCGGCACACGCGGCGCAGGTCATCCCCCCGATCTGCAGCTCGATATGGTGCACCGGCGCCGCGCTCATGCGACCAGGGAAGCCTCGTAGCCGGCCTCGTCGACCGCGGCGAGTACGGCGGCGGCGTCGACGGGACGGGAACTGGTGATCACCAGCCGGCCCGTGCGCGCGTTGACCTCGACGTCGTCGACCCCGGGGACGAGCTCCACCTCGGCCCGAACGGCGGCCTCGCAGTGCCCGCAACTCATCCCGCTGACCTGGTACTCGCTGACCATGCCACTCCTTCCATTGCTGCGGGGATACCCGTCGGGGATATGCCTTCGGGCGCTACTTCCATCATGGGGCACAAATAGGAGTGCCATTCGCGGCAGAACGATTGTGCCCGATCGGCTCAGGGCTGGGACAACAGCAGCATGACCCGGCCCTGGGCGCCGGGCGCGGGAAACGCGCCCTCATCGAAGCCGTAGTACTTGCGCTCGTCGGGCGTGACGGCGGCGATCACCTTGCCGGTGGCCGTGAGCTCGCCGTGGTGAACGCGCGCCATCATGCCCTTGAAGTCGGGGACCGCCATGGACTCGGCGAGCACCAGCGCCTCACCCCCGGTGGCCAGCGCCACCAGCACCCCGGCCCCGGCGTAGTTGTTACCGCCGCGGCCCGCCCCCCGCGGCGCCCAGTAGACGGGCCCGGCGGCCACCGCACCTTTCACCCGGCGATACTCGCCGGGATGTTCCGCATCGGCGGCGGTGGCGACCGGTAGGCCGGCGATCGTCCGTTGTTCCTTCAGCCACAGTGCGCCCAACGGGATGCAGGCGATGGCGTACATCAAGACCACCAGGACCAGCACCGGTTTCCAGGCGATCTCCCATCCGAGCCGACGCGGCGAGATCGCCAGGCCGCGCAGTTGCTGTCTCTTATACACATC
>NZ_LATC01000204.1:0-2496 GCF_001414075.1 Mycobacterium sp. UM_11
CGGCATCGACGTCGAGGGCCACGGCCGCCACGAGGAGCTGGGCCGCGACGTCGACCTGTCCCGCACGGTGGGATGGTTCACCGCCAAGTACCCGGTGTCGGTGAACGTGGGCGGCTTGTCGTGGGCGCAGGTGGTCGCCGGCGAGGCCGCGCTCGGCGCGGCGCTCAAGGACGCCAAGGAGCAGCTGCGCGCCCTCCCGGACGCGCTGACCTATGGGCTGCTGCGCTACCTGAACGCCGACGCCGACCTGGACGCGAACGACCCGCCGATCGGATTCAACTACCTGGGGCGTCAGGGCGGCGCCGCCGCGCTCTCCGACGAGATGTGGCGGCCAGTGCCGGGCCCGGCCACCGCCGCGGCCGCGGCGATCCCCATGCCGTTGATGCACACGCTGGAACTCAACGCGGCCACCGTCGACACCGATGCCGGCCCGCGCCTGCACGCCAATTGGACGTGGGCGCCGTCCGCGCTGGACGACGAGCAGGTCGCACGGCTCAGCCGGCTGTGGTTCGAGGCCCTGGCCGGGGTCTGCGCCCACGTGCGATCGGGCGGCGGCGGGCTGACGCCGTCCGACATCGCGCCCGCCCGCCTCAACCAAAAGCAAATCGACCAGCTGCAGCGCCACCACGACATCGCTGACGTGCTACCGCTGACCCCGGTCCAGCAGGGGCTGCTCTTCCACGCGAACACCGTGCGGGGCGGCGACCAGGACGCCAGCGACCTCTACGCCGGGCAGCTCGACATCACCGTCACCGGCCCGCTCGACCCCGAGCGCCTGCACGACGCCGTGCGCGGGGTCGTCAAACGGCATCCGAACCTGGTGGCCCGATTCTTCGACCAGTTCGACGAGCCGGTGCAGGTTATCGCGGCCGATCCCGCGGCGGCCTGGCAGTACCTCCAACTCGAGGACGAGGCGGACATCGCGCGGCTGTGCGCCGCCGAGCGGGCCGCCGTCTGCGACCTGGCCAACCAGCCGCCCTTCCGGGTCGCCTTGATCCGCACCGCGATCGATGTGCACCGGCTGGTGCTGACCAACCACCACATCGTGCTCGACGGCTGGTCGATGCCAATTCTGCTGGGGGACATCTTCGCCGGCTACTACGGCCAGCGTCCGCCCGCGGCGGCCCCCTACCGCGGCTTCGTCAGCTGGCTGGCCGACCGTGACCGCGACGCGGCCCGCGCCGCCTGGGGCGAGGTGTTCGCCGGCTTCGACACCCCGACCCTGGTCGGCCGCCAGGACCGAATGACGCTGGGGGAGCAGGGCATTCGAACGTTTACGCTGCCGGCCGACCTCACCCGGGCCGTCGGCGAGTTGGCCCGCTCGTGCCACACCACCGTCAACACGGTGCTGCAAGCCGCCTACGCGCAACTGCTGTGCTGGATGACCGGTCAGCGCGACGTCGCATTCGGCACCACCGTCTCGGGCCGGCCGGCAGAGGTGCCCGGCGCGGAGGCGATGGTCGGCCTGTTGATCAACACCGTTCCGGTGCGGGCGAACATCACCCCGACGACGACGGCAGCCGACCTACTTTTGCAGCTGCAGGACGCCCACAACCACACGCTCGACCATCAGCACCTGGCGCTCAACGAAATTCACCGGATCACCGGCCAGGACACGCTGTTCGACACCTTGTTCGCCTTCGAGAACTACCCGATCGACGCCACCGCATTGTCGGGCAACCACGAACTGGCCATCACCGACATCGCCACCCGCGAATCCACCCACTACCCGTTGACATTCCAGGCCCAGCCGGGAACCGAACTGCGGCTGCGCGTCGAATACGACACCGACGTGTTCGACGCCGCGGCCATCGACACGCAGATCGAGCGGCTACGACGGCTGCTGACCGCGATGACGAGCGACCCGGCGCGGCCGCTGTCGGCGGTCGATGTGCTGGACGCCGGTGAGCGCGCTTGGTTGGACGAGGTCGGCAACCAGGCGGTGCTGAGCCGGCCGTGGGCGCCGGCATCGATTCCGGAGCTGTTCGCCGCGCAGGCGGCGCGCGACCCCAAGGCACCGGCGCTGACGTTCGACGGGCGGTCGATGACCTACCGTGAGCTCGACAAAGCGTCAAACCGATTGGCACACATGCTGATTCGCGGCGGGGCCGGCCCGGGTGAAGCCGTCGCGTTGCTGCTACCCCGGTCGGCCGAGGCGATCGTCGCGATCCTGGCGGTGCTCAAGACCGGGGCGGCCTATCTGCCGATCGACCCCGCGCTCCCGGCGGCCCGTAAAGACTTCATGCTCGCCGACACGGCGCCGATAGCCGCGGTCACCACGGGGGCCCTGCGATCGGAGTTGGACGGTCACGACCTGCTGGTGGTCGACGTCGCCGATCCCGCGCTGCACACCCAGCCCGCGACGGCGCCGCCGGGGCCGTCCCCCGAGGACATGGCGCACATCATCTACACCTCGGGCACCACCGGCACGCCGAAGGGGGTGGCGGTCACACACGCCAATGTGACGCGGTTGTTCGACGCGCAGGCCGTCGGCGT
>NZ_LATC01000205.1:0-2357 GCF_001414075.1 Mycobacterium sp. UM_11
GGAGATGTGTATAAGAGACAGAGGAGGATCTGCCCCTGGTCGCCCCGAGTCACGCGACCGGCCGTCCGTTGCCGCCGGTGGTCGCGCAGATCTTCCGCAAGGCGATCGGCGGGACGGTGCACGAGCAGATCCCCATCACCAACACCCCGCTCTTCCTCACCACGATCATCCCGTCGTCCAACACGGTGTCGACCGCCAACGAGATGTCCAGGTTCGCCGAAATCTGGCGCCGCGGCGGCACTCTCGACGGGGTGCGGGTGGTCAGCCCCGAGACGATGTACGGCGCGGTCAAGGAATGCCGCCGGCTGCGACCGGATTTCGCCGTCGGGCTGCAACCCGCGCGGTGGGGCACCGGCTTCATCCTGGGCACCGACCGGTGGGGGCCGTTCGGGCGCCACGCGTCGCACGCCTTCGGCAACCTCGGCCTGGTCAACATCGCGATCTGGGCCGACCCGGCGCGCGGCCTGGCGGCCGGCGTGGTGAGCAGCGGCAAACCCGGCCGCGATCCGGAAGCGAAGCGCTACACCGCCCTGCTGGACAAGATCACCGCGGAGATCCCCGCCGGTTGAGGGCGCCCTCGGGTGGGAACACTGCCGCCATGGCTACCTACCGAGTGCTCAACCCGAAGGGCGACGTCGTCGCGACCAAGGACATCGAAAGCGCCGACAAGGCGCACGCGTGGTTCGCCGATGAGGCGGTCGAGGGCAACGAACTGGGCTGGCGCATGGAGGTCGAAGCCGACGGCGAATGGCGCTTCTTCGACGACAGCGAGGGCGATCGCAGCTACTAGCGTTTGCCCCCGACGAGTGGGCACCCGACACGAGCGGTGGCGGAGGGATTTGAACCCCCGGACGGTGTTAGCCGTCTCTCGCTTTCAAGGCGAGTGCATTAGGCCGCTCTGCCACGCCACCGCTGATTAGGGTAGCGGGACTCGGTAGCGTGGCCACCATGCGCGCAATCGTCGCCGAATCCCCCGATCAGCTTTCCTGGCAGGAGGTGCCGGACGCGTCCGCCGGCCCGGGCGAGGTGCTGATCAAGGTCGCTGCGGCGGGCGTGAACCGCGCCGACGTGCTGCAGGCCGCCGGCAAGTACCCCCCGCCGCCGGGCGCCAGCGAAATCATCGGCATGGAGGTGTCCGGCGTGATCGCCGAAACCGGCGACGGCGTCACGGATTGGCAAGCGGGACAAGAGGTTTGCGCGCTGCTGGCCGGTGGCGGATACGCCGAGTACGTCGCCGTGCCCGCGGGTCAGGTGATGCCGATTCCCTCCGGTGTCGACCTCGTCGACGCGGCCGGGCTGCCGGAGGTGGCCTGCACGGTGTGGTCCAACCTGGTCCTGACCGCCCACCTGGGCAAGGGCCAGCTGCTGCTGATGCACGGCGGCGCCAGCGGCATCGGGACCCACGCGATTCAGGTCGCCCGCGCGCTGGGTGCGCGGGTGGCCGTCACGGCCGGTTCGGCGGAGAAGCTGGAGTTCTGCCGCGAGCTCGGCGCCGAGATCACCATCAACTACCGCGACGAGGACTTCGTCGAGCGGCTGCGGGAAAGCGGCGGCGCCGACGTGATTTTCGACATCATGGGCGCCGCCTACCTGGACCGCAACATCGACGCCCTGGCCACCGACGGGCAGCTGGTCATCATCGGGATGCAGGGCGGCATCAAGGGTGAGCTCAACATCGCCAAGCTGCTGATGAAGCGCGCCCGCGTCATCGGCACCACCCTGCGGGCGCGCCCGGTCACCGGGCCCAACAGCAAGACGGAGATCGTGCAGGCGGTGATCGGGTCGGTGTGGCCGATGATCGCCGAGGGCCGCGTCCGACCCATCATCGGCGCCCGCCTGCCCATCCAAAAGGCCGGCGAGGCACACCAACAGCTGACGTCGAGCAAGGTGACCGGAAAGGTCGTGCTGACCGTCTAGCCGCCGAGCGTGAACTGAGGGTGACGTTCCGCGCGTTTCGCCGCCGTGACGTCACGTTCGGCGAAAGGGGAGCGGCCGTCAGCCCAAAGACGCCAACGCGCGCACCAACTGGTCGACCTCCGCCGTCGTCGAGTAGTGCGCCAGCCCGACGGTCACCGCGCCGCCGACGTCGTTGACGCCCAGCACGTCCAGGGCGCGGGAGTTCTCGCACGTTACGGCGAGGATCCCGTTGTCGGCCAACCGCTGCACCACCCGCTCGGCGGGCACCCCGTTCAACGCGAAACTGACGACGGGTATGCGCACCTCCGGCCGTCCGATGACCATCACCAGGGGCAACGACCGCAACGACACCATCAGATAGTCGAAGATCCGGTTCATGTACAGGCCGGCCGACTGCATCGACACCGAGACTGTCTCTTATACACATCTGACGCTGCCGA
>NZ_LATC01000206.1:0-2227 GCF_001414075.1 Mycobacterium sp. UM_11
GAATCCCGTTGGTTCCCAACGCCCGCCGGTTCAAGGCGGGTCACCGCATCCGCGTGACGCTCACCAGCGACGACCAGGACCCTTCGATGCCGGCGATCATGAAGTTGCGCCATGCCAGCGTCGGCACCTCCAGCCTGAACACGGTGCGCTCCGCGTCGCGGCTGTTGCTTCCGGTGCTCGGGGGGCATTGATGAACGGGTAGTGATCATCTATCGTCCCGGGTAGCCGATCGGCTAGTCTTAGGCCGGCGGCTTGAAGGAGCGCAAGCAATGGCCGGGTTCGGCGTGGGTGTCATGCACAACACCATCAATTCGCGGTTCGGCCCGAAGCCATTGATCCGCGCCGACTATTTTACCGGCGTGGCCTGCGGCGCCGACTCCTTCTGGGTGGCCGACCATCTCAATTCGGTACTGCCGCCATCGATGTGGACGCCCAAGCACGTGGGCGCGGCCCGGCTCATCCCCAAGATGGACGCCCACCTGGAGCCGTGGACCATGCTGGGATACCTCGCGGGCCGCAACCGGCTCGGCCGGATGCGCCTCGGGGTGGCCGTCACCGACACCGGCAGGCGTAATCCCGCCGTCACCGCCCAGGCGGTCGCCTCGCTGCACCTGCTCACCCGCGGCAAGGCGGTGCTGGGCATCGGTACCGGCGAGCGGGAGAGCAACGCGCCCTATGGCGTGGACTGGTCGAAGCCGGTGGCGCGCTTCGAGGAGGCGGTCGCCACCATCCGTGCGCTGTGGGACTCACGTGGCGAACTGGTCAGCCGGGACTCGCCGTTCTTCCCTTTGCACAAAGCGACTTTCGCCCTGCCCCCGTACAAGGGCAAGTGGCCCCCCATCTGGATCGCTGCCCACGGTCCGCGGATGATGCGCGCCACCGGGCGCTATGCCGACGGCTGGTTCCCGGGAACCACCCGGGCGACCGAATACGGCGAGCAACTCGACATCGTGCGCAGCGCGGCTTCCGATGCCGGCCGCGACCCGATGTCCATCACCCCCGCGCTCATCCGATTCATCGTGACCGGGCGGTCCCGCGACGAGATCGACCAGGTCGTGGAGTCCGACATCGCCAAGGTGTTCACGCTCAACTCGCCCGCCAAAGACTGGGCGCGCCACGGCGCCCAGCACCCGATGGGCGCCGATTTCACCGGGGTGCAGGACCTGATGCCGCAGACAATCGACGAGCGGACGGCCCTGTCGTACGCGGCCCAGGCCCCGGCATCGCTGGTCCGCGAGTTGTTCGCGGTCGGAATGCCGGACGAGGTCATCGAGCAGATTGCCGAGTTCCGCGAGAACGGACTGCGCCATGTGGTGGTGGGCAATGCCGGTGCGATTCAACCGAGTTTGCGCAAGAGCGCGGCGGCGACCGCGCCGTACATCAAGGTCGTGCGCGGCCTGCGGAAGTTATGAGCGAGGAGCCGCGATGCCGATGATCGACCTGACGTTCGTCCGCGGCGCCGTTGACGATCGCGCCCTGAGCCACTTGACCGAGGAGTTGGTCGCCGCTTTGCTGCGCGCCGAGCGCGCCCCGGACACCCCGTTCTTGCGCGATAACACCTGGGTTTACACGCATGCGATCGACGCGGCGGAGCTCTCGGTGGGCGGGCGCGGTCCCGGTGCGCCGCGTTTTCGGGTCGACGTAACTGTTTTCGCGGGAGCGCTCGACAAGGACCGCAAGGAACAACTCGCCGCGGACGTGCACGCGGCGGTGTGCGCGGCGGCGGAAATAGATCCGCGGGGCGAGCGGGCTTTTCACGTGTGGACGTTGATACACGAGATCCCAGAGGGAAATTGGGCCGGCGGCGGCCAGATCATCTACTACCAGCAAGTGAAAGGGCTGGTTTCCGAGGACTGATGACCGCGGTCACCGCAGCACCGATGCGTCCGAGCCCGCCTCGTCGAGAACACGTTGCTTTTGCTCGGCGATGACCTGATTGAGGTAGGACGCCTTCGGCCATCCGTAATACGCGGCGAAATGCAGTGCCAGCTCGTCCACCTCGTCAAACGAGACGTCACCGCTTTTCAGAGCGGCGTAGACGTGGGACATGATCGGGTATTGGGCGTCCTGGAATCCGACGCACGCCAACGTGATCAGGCGGCGCTCCTTCATGCCCAGCCCGGGCCGCAACCACATCTCGCCGAAGACGAAGTTGAGGATGCCCGCTCCCGAATACGGGTTGTCTCGCGTGGGCGCGAAGGGCAGGCCTGTCTCTTATACACATCTG
>NZ_LATC01000207.1:0-2200 GCF_001414075.1 Mycobacterium sp. UM_11
CGGCAGCGTCAGATGTGTATAAGAGACAGCACCGGGAACTGCCGAAGCGTCGGCCTGTCCCGCTGCGGTTGAAGGACTGGCACGAGGTCTACGAGGACTTCGACGAGGGCACCCTGCGCGAGCAGGCGACCCGGTGCATGGATTGCGGTATTCCGTTCTGCCACAACGGGTGTCCGTTGGGCAACCTGATCCCGGAGTGGAACGACCTGGTGCGCCGGGGCCGTTGGCGCGACGCGATCGAGCGGTTGCACGCCACCAACAACTTTCCGGACTTCACCGGCCGGCTGTGTCCGGCGCCGTGTGAACCGGCCTGTGTGCTTGGCATCAACCAGGATCCGGTGACGATCAAGCAGATCGAGCTGGAGATCATCGACCGTGCCTTCGAGGAAGGCTTCGTGGTGCCGCTGCCCCCGGACAAGCTGACTCAGAAGAAGGTAGCGGTGGTCGGTTCCGGTCCGGCCGGTTTGGCCGCCGCGCAGCAGCTGACCCGCGCCGGCCACACGGTCACCGTCTTCGAGCGGTCGGATCGCATCGGCGGGCTGCTGCGCTACGGCATCCCGGAATTCAAGATGGAAAAGCGCGTCCTCGACCGGCGCCTGGACCAGATGCGGGCCGAGGGAACCGAATTCCGCGCGGGCGTCAACGTCGGGATCGACATCACCGCCGAACAACTGCGGGCCGATTTCGACGCGGTGGTGCTCGCCGGCGGCGCGACCGCCTGGCGGGACCTACCCGTGCCCGGGCGGGACCTGGACGGCATCCACCAGGCGATGGAATACCTGCCGTGGGGGAACCGGGTGCAGGAGGGCGACGACGTCCTGGGGCCCGACGGGGAGCCGCCGATCACCGCCAAGGGCAAGAAGGTCGTCATCATCGGCGGCGGCGACACCGGGGCGGACTGCCTCGGCACCGCGCACCGGCAGGGCGCCGCCGTCGTGCACCAATTCGAGATCATGCCCCGACCGCCGGAGTCGCGCGCCGAATCGACCCCGTGGCCGACCTATCCGCTGATGTACCGGGTGTCCTCGGCGCACGAGGAGGGCGGCGAGCGGGTGTTCTCGGTGAACACCGAGCAGTTCGTCGGCGCGGACGGCCGCGTGACCGCGCTCAAGGCGCACGAGGTCACCATGCAGGACGGCAAGTTCGTCAAGGTGGAGGGCTCGGACTTCGAACTCGAGGCCGACCTGGTGCTGCTGGCCATGGGATTCGTCGGGCCGGAAAAGGAAGGCCTGCTCAACGACCTCGAGGTCAAATTCACCGAGCGTGGCAACGTCGCGCGGGGTGCCGACTTCGACACGTCGGTCCCGGGTGTGTTCGTCGCCGGGGACATGGGTCGGGGTCAGTCGCTGATCGTCTGGGCGATAGCTGAGGGCCGGGCCGCCGCCGCGGCCGTGGACCGCTACCTGATGGGGGCGACCGCGCTCCCGGCGCCGGTCAAGCCGACCGCCGTTCCCCTGCAGTAGTCACAGTAGTCACACCAGAAACACAAGCACCAAACTTCGGCGAGTCTGCCCTCGTTTGCCAGCCGCCGGGTGTCTAATAGCCTTTTGTGGGCTCCGTCACACGGGCGAAAGATCGGGGTCCCGGCTGAACGGAACGATCGCAGGAGTGATCACTGTGCACATCAATCCCGTACCTCGATCACGGATGGGGCGAATCGCCTGGTCCTGGTTTCGCCACCCGGTAAAAAGCCGAGAGTTCCCCGCCAAACACGAGCGCCTGGTCACCGCCGACGATTTGCTGATTTTCGGCGCGTAACCACCCTTCCCACACGCGTTCCCGCGCGGCGCGGGAGTTTGCTCACCGCCGCACCGCGCGAAAACCGGGCCCCTAGTTGTCCAACAACCCCGAATCGCGGATGGCTTCGGCCAAGGGTTCCAAGACGGCCGGGTCGTGCGGCGGGTTGATGTACACAATGCCCAGGTCGAGCCCCTCGGCGGCCAGTCCGGCCGCCTCCTCGACGACCTGCTGGTAGTTGCGCTCCGCGTCCAGGCGCAGGTGGGCCGACAGCATGATCTCCTTCGGGTCGCGCCCGATCTTCTCGCACTCCGCGGCCAGCACGTCACGCTTGCGCGCGAACAACTCGGGCGGACCGCCGACGAAGTTCCAGTGCTGCGCGTAGCGCGCGGTGATCGGCAGCGTTCGCTTTTCCCCGCTGCCGCCGATGCAGATCGGCGGGTGCGGGCGTTGCACACCCTTG
>NZ_LATC01000208.1:0-2101 GCF_001414075.1 Mycobacterium sp. UM_11
GATGTGTATAAGAGACAGGCCATGAACAACGGGAACGGCGGGCCCGGCACATTGGAGACAACCAGGTTGATGGGGGCCAGGTTTCGCGACAGGCCACTGGCCGTGTAGGCGCGCGCGGCCAGCCCCAGCAGCCCGGGCGGTGTCGTCTCGGTCAGCCCCATGATCTGGTGCGCCGACAAGGCTTTGGCCATCAGCTTGGCGTTCTGGGTGCTCTCGTGGATCGCGCGCAGCCGCTCGGCGGGATCCTCGACGTCGGTGGCCAGGGACACGGTCATCGAGCTCACCTGATTGCCGACGTCGTCCTTGTTGTCGTCGGTGCGGGTGGAGACGGGAATCTGGGCGATGAGTGGTTTGGCGGGCAACTCGCCGCGCTTCTGCAGGTACTCGCGGGCGGCGCCGGCCACCAGCGCCA
Organism: Mycobacterium sp. UM_11; assembly: GCF_001414075.1. Taxonomy (NCBI): domain Bacteria; kingdom Bacillati; phylum Actinomycetota; class Actinomycetes; order Mycobacteriales; family Mycobacteriaceae; genus Mycobacterium; species Mycobacterium sp. UM_11. Next base: position 413 of record NZ_LATC01000208.1, read on the forward strand.
GCACGACGTCGTTGAGCTTGACGCCGTAGGCGTCCTTGACGGCCTTGGCCCGCGCGAGTTCGACGCGGCAGCCGGTGATTCGCCGGTGCGGCGAGACGGGGGCGTTGAACCGGGTCTTGGGCGCCTCGAAGTAGCGCGGCGGCCGGCCGCTGCTCACACCCAGCGCGGCGATCTGCTGGCGCACGGTCTGTTCCACCAGCCGGGCGATGCGGAAGGGCGTCTTGACGCCGACGTTGATGAGCGCGCCCACCGCCCGCCGTTCGATGCCCGGAATCTTCGATCCCACCAGCGATCCCACCGTTTCGTGTTGCGGCGGCCGCGGTTCCGGCGTGACGTCCAACAGGATTTCACCCAGGCCGGCGCCGGAGACGCCGTCGACGATGGCGTGGTGCATCTTGGTCAGCGACGCGACGCGGCCGCCCTCGACGCCCTCGATCACCCACATCTCCCACAGCGGCCGGGCGCGGTCCAGCTTGTAGGACATCAACCGGCCGACCAGCTCCTCGAGCTCGCGGCGGCCACCCGGCGCCGGGACGGCGATGTGCCGGATGTGGAAGTCGACGTCCAACTCCTCGTCTTCGACGAACCACGGCCGGTCCAAACCCAGCGGCGCCCCGGTGACCCGCCACCGCAACTGCGGCAACTCCGGCAGCCGCTCGATGATCAGTTCGCGGAGCCGCTCGAAGCTGTACTCCGACGCGTCCTTCGGGTCGCAAATCGCCAGCGCGCCCACATGCATGTGCCAGCCCGAAGTCTCGGCCGACCAAAACGCCGCATCAACACTCGAAAGCCGTTTCATCCCCCGACCGTAGCCCTCCCACCCCCATCGGGACCAGCAATGGCAAACAAACTACCCGCCGGCTTTGCCGAAGAGGTCCTACGGGGCCGCCGGCTCGTCGGGACCACCGCCCGGAGGGTTGCCGGTCATGCGTGCACCCACCAGCGGTGAACGGCCGCAGTTATTGCGCCGCAACTCATTTCGAGAACTCACTGGCTCCGATCGACGGGGCTCGCTTGGGGGCTCGCCCACGCGGAGGTTGGCTCCGACCGAATCCACGCCCGGGGAACCGACAGGGCCCCGATCGCGGCGCCGCTGCCGACGCTCACCCGAGGCGCCGCGTCGGTCGTTCGGGCGGACCGGATGACCGTGGCCCGGTGCAGCGCGGCGGCCTTGTTGAGGGAGCTCAGGTGGGTGAGCGCGACGTCCGACGGCGCCGACAACGAACTGAGCCGGGACAGTGCCGCCGCTACCGGCGACAGGGTCGCATCGAGGGTAGTGCGCGGCGAGGAGGACAGCGCATCGATCGCCTGGCCGACGGCCGAGATCACTTGTGCGCCGGTCGTTATCACCTCCGGCGCCACCCTCAGCCGCCAGCTGCGGGATGGTTCGGTGACCGCCGGCCCGGACGAATGGGTGCATTGCGGGGGCGAACTGAACGGTGTCAGCTGCCGGATAACCGCCGAGGCGCGGGCGTAGGCGTACATGGCGGCGGCGTCTTGGGCCCACATCCATTCATAGTCGGCTTCGGCGTCGGCGATGGCCGGACTGAGCTGGCCAAGCCAGTTCGTCGCGGCCAGCCAGATCCGCCGCAACCGATTGGCATCGATCGCATGGGGCGCCACCACCGCCGCGAGGGCCGCACCGTAGGCGGCCCTCGCGGCGGTGGTGGCGCCCCATGCGATCGATGC
>NZ_LATC01000209.1:0-2044 GCF_001414075.1 Mycobacterium sp. UM_11
GGGCGGCGACATCCAGCTGCGGACGACGTTGGCGGTGCCCAGCGTGTAGATCCAGCCGAAGCCGAGCCCGCTGGCCCAGCCCACGACCGCCATCACCGCCAGCGACAGCGCGCTCATCGCGCCGCCCGCCAGCAGCAGCGCGCGCAGGTTGCCCCCGCAGCGGTAGGCCAGCGCCATCGTGACGAACCCGAGCGCCAGCAGCGACGGCAGCTTCACCTGCGACGACAGCGCGATCAGGACGGCACCGGCCAGCAGCATGCCCAACGGTTCCCAGTCCGGGCCGGGCCGCCAGGAGGCCGGGAACAGCCGCGGGGAGTCGATCCCCCGCAGCGCGAACTCGGCCCCGGCCAGCATCAGCCCGAGCATCAGCGCCTCGTTGTGGACGCCGGCCACCAGGTGCATGATCAGCAGCGGATTGGCCGCGCCCAGCCACAGCGCGCTGACCTCGGCGACGCCGCAGCGGCGGGCCAGCCGGGGCGTCGCCCAGACGATCAACCCGACGCCGATCAGCTCGACCAGCCGATGGCACAGGACCGCCGCGACGATGTTCTCCCCGGTGATCGCCGAGATGCCGCGCCCGATCCACAGGAACAGCGGGCCGTAGGGCGCCGGCGTCTCCCGCCACAGCGTGGGCACCGACAGCGTGAAGACGTGCGACAGGCCCAGGCCCGACGCCGGGCCCACCCGGTACGGGTCGAGCCCTTCCAGCGAGATCTGGCTCTGAGCCAGGTAGGAGTAGACGTCCTTGCTGTACATCGGGGGCGCGATCAGCAGCGGCAGGATCCACAGCATCAGGGTGCGGTCCAGGTCGCCGCGCGACATCCGCCTGCTGCCCAGCGCGAACCGGCCGAGCATCAGCCAGGCCAGCGCCATCATCACCGCCCCGGTCGTCGTCATCGTCAGGGACACGGTCTGGATGCGCGACGGCAGGTTGAGCAGGCGCACGCCGAACGTGGGGTCCTGCACGACGGGACGCGCCCCGGCGCCCAGCGCCCCGATGGCCATCAGCACGGTGCCGGCGGCCCCGAACCGCCGGGTGCGCTGCAGCGCGGTGAGCTCGGTATCGTTCAGCGGCGTGCCCACCGCTTGCTCGTCGCCATGCAGGCTGGCGATCGACGAGCTCAGCACGTGCTGGCGGGCTGCCATCAGAGCAGCGTAACCGCCGGGGTCGCCGGGCTCGCCTCGCCGCCCGCGGCGATCGCAAGCGCGGCGCAGCCGGGCGCGGCGGGTCGCGCGTCTTGTTTGACTGTGACCAGCGCAACGCCCGCTCAGGGGACCCTTGGTAGACCGATCCCCGGAATTGCGTCACACTGGTGTTGTGAAAATCCGAACCGGTTTCGACGACGCTGCCGCGGGCGCGGCGGGCGTGTCGGTGCCGGATGGGCACACCCGCCGGGCCATCGTGCGCCTGCTGCTGGAGTCCGGATCGATCACGGCCGGCGAGATCGGCGATCGGCTGGGGCTGGCGGCCGCGGGCGTGCGGCGCCATCTCGACGCGCTGATCGAGGCGGGCGACGCCGAGTCGGTGCCCGCCGCGTCCTGGCAGCAGGTGGGGCGCGGGCGCCCCGCCAAGCGGTTCCGGCTCACCGCCGGGGGCCGGGCCAAGCTCGGGCACGCCTACGACGACCTGGCGGCGGCGGCCATGCGGCAGTTGCGCGAGATCGGCGGCGAGGACGCCGTGCGCACGTTCGCCCGGCGCCGCATCGACTCGATCCTGGCCGGTGTGCCGTCGGCCGAGGGCGACGACGACGCCGAGGTCGAGGCGGCCGCCGAGCGGGTGGCCGGCGCGCTGACCAAGGCCGGCTACGTCGCCACCACGACGCGGGTCGGCGGCCCGATCCACGGCGTGCAGATCTGCCAGCACCACTGCCCGGTGTCGCACGTCGCCGAGGAATTCCCCGAGTTGTGTGAAGCCGAGCAGCAGGCCATGGCCGAGGTGCTCGGGACCCACGTGCAGCGGTTGGCGACGATCGTCAACGGGAACTGCGCCTGCACCACCCACGTACCTCTTACCCCGGCGCCCAGCCCTGTCTCTTATACACAT
>NZ_LATC01000210.1:0-1908 GCF_001414075.1 Mycobacterium sp. UM_11
CGAGCAGGCCAACGCCCACGGGCAGAAGGTGCAGAGCGCCGGCAGCAACATGGCCAGCACCGACAGCGCCGTTGGGTCCAGCTGGGCCTAACCCGCACTTCAGGCGCGGCAGCACACCACCCGTCGGTGTGCTGCCGCGTCCTGCCGTTACCGTGCACTTTGACTCCCTGAGGGAATGATGGACCAACAGACCGCCCGCACCGACATCACCGTCAACGTCGATGGTTTCTGGATGCTCCAGGCCCTCCTGGACATTCGGCACGTCGCGCCGGAGCTGCGGTGCCGGCCATTTGTCTCCACCGACTCGAGCGACTGGCTCAACGAGCATCCCGGCATGGCCGTGATGCGCGAGCAGGGCATCGTCGAAAATGACCAGGTGAACGAGCATGTGGCCGCGCGGATGCGGGTGCTGGCCGCACCCGACCTCGAGGTCATCGCGCTGCTGTCCAGGGGCAAGCTGCTCTACGGCGTCGTCGACGACGAGAATCAGCCGCCCGGCTCGCGGGACATCCCCGACAACGAGTTCCGGGTGGTGCTGGCCCGCCGGGGCCAGCACTGGGTTTCCGCGGTCCGGGTGGGCGGTGACATCACCGTCGACGATGTCGCCATCGCCGACAGCGCCTCGATCGCGTCCCTGGTCTTGGACGCTTTGGAGTCGATCCACCACGCGGAGCCCGCGGCGATCAACGCGGTCAACGTGCCGCTCGAGGAGATGCTCGAAGCGACGAAGTCCTGGCAGGAGTCGGGGTTCAACGTGTTTTCCGGCGGTGACCTGCGCCGGATGGGCATCAGCGCCGCCACGGTGGCCGCACTGGGGCAGGCGCTCTCGGATCCGGCGGCCGAGGTCGCGGTGTACGCGCGTCAATACCGGGACGACGCGAAGGGGCCGAGCGCGTCGGTCCTGTCGCTCAAGGACGGTTCCGGTGGCCGCATCGCGCTCTACCAGCAGGCGCGGACGGCGGGGTCGGGGGAGGCCTGGCTGGCCATTTGCCCGGCGACCCCCCAGTTGGTGCAGGTGGGCGTCAAGACCGTGCTGGACACGCTTCCGTACGGCGAGTGGAAAACCCATAGCCGGGTCTGACCTTCTCGACGAAACATAAAGTTCACCAATGGCTTTGCACTCAACATGCGGTTGAGATGCCAACACGGCATACTTCTCTAAGAGATTCAGCAAATCTCAAGCCACTGTCACCAAAGTTTTTAGTCGCGAGGCGGGGTAGATGGAATTCGGAATAGTCGAGCTGCACTTTCCTGGGGGCCGCAACGCCCCCGAAGGTGGGCCGGCGCAGACCCCCGCCCGGCTCGCGGCGCGGGGTTACACATTCACGACGGTAAGGGGTTCACGGCGATGACTGCGGTAGTTGAAGCGCTACAGCCTGACGTTGAGGGAATTTCACAGCCTCGGGCGGTCGTGGTCGGCGTTATGGCCGGGGCGGGCGTACAGATCGGCGTCCTGCTGGACGCCAACGCCCCCGTCTCGGTGATGACCGAGCCGCTGCTCAAGGTGGTGAACAGCCGGCTCAGGGAGCTCGGCGAGAGCCCGCTGGAGGCCGCCGGCCGCGGCAGGTGGGCGCTGTGCCTGGTCGACGGCAGCCCGCTGCGGGCCACGCAGTCCCTGACCGAACAGGACGTCTATGACGGCGACCGACTGTGGATCCGGTTCATCCAGGACACCGAGCATCGCTCGCAGGTCATCGAGCACATCTCCACCGCGGTCGCGGCAAACCTGAGCAAGCGGTTCGCCGCGATCGACCCGGTCGTCGCGGTGCAGGTGGGGGCGTCGATGGTGGCGACCGGCGTGACCGCCGCCTCTGGGCTGCTGCTCTGGTACCGGTGGCACCACAACTCCTGGCTCCCGACCGCGTTCTCCGCGGTGATCGCCGCGGAGAACGCGGTCGGGAGCCAGGA
>NZ_LATC01000211.1:0-1831 GCF_001414075.1 Mycobacterium sp. UM_11
CAGATGTGTATAAGAGACAGGACTCATCGAGCTCGCGATACGTCCACACGCGGGTGCCGCAGCCCAGCGCCGGAGCGTCCGGCCTGCGGGTCACCTGGGCGGCGAAGGACTCGGGGATCGACACCGGCGCGGCCTTCGGCGCGGTCAGCGCCGCCCGGTTGCCGATCTCGTCCAGCCGGACGTGCTCGACCGCGTCGAGCAGGTCGACCGACGACACCGAACGGGCGGGATCGGTGGTCATCGTCGTCAGCACCCGCTGCAGGCGGGCGACCAGCGTCTCGATGCTGGCCGCGTCGAACACGTCGGTGCGGAACTCCACCCGCCCGCCGATCCCGGCGGGCTCGCCCGCCTCGGTCCAGCGCTCGGCCAGCGAGAACGTCAGGTCCATGCGGGCGACCTGGGTGTCCAGCGGTATCGAGCTGACCCGAACGTCACCCAGCGCCAGCCCGGTCGCGGCGTCGTTGTCCTGTCCCCCGAAGTTCTGCCACGCCAGCATCACCTGGATCAGCGGGTGATGGGTCAGGCTTCGGGTCGGGTTGACCCGCTCCACCAGCACCTCGAAGGGCACGTCCTGATGCTCGAACGCCTCCAGGCTGCGCGCGCGGACCCGGTCCAGCAGCTCGGCGAAGGTGGGGTCGCCGGTTACGTCGACCCGCAGCACCAGGGTGTTGACGAAGAATCCGACCAGGTCGTCGAGCGCGGGGTCGCGCCGCCCGGCGATCGGGAAGCCAACGGCCACATCGGTACTCGCGCTGACCTTGGACAGCAGCACCGCCAGGGCGGCCTGCACCACCATGAAGCTGGTCGCGTTGTGTTCGCGTGCCACCGCGGCGACCTGCTGCTGCAGATCCGCCGGCCAGTCGATGGCCACCGTGGCCCCGCGCTGGTCCGCGACCTGGGGGTAGGGCCGGTCGGTGGGCAGTTGCAACCGCTCCGGCATGCCGGCCAGCGTCTTTTCCCAGTAGGCCAGCTGCGCGGCGATGCGACTGCCGCGATCCTTCAGATCACCGAACTGGGCGCGCTGCCACAGCGTGTAATCCACGTACTGGACGGGCAATTCGGCCCAACGGGGCGCCTCGCCCGCGCACCGGCTGGCGTACGCGATCCCCAGGTCGGCGGCCAAGGGCCGCAACGACCAGCCGTCGGCGGCGATGTGGTGCACCACGGCGACCAGCACGTGTTCGTCGTCCGCGACGCGGAACAGCCAGCCGCGCAACGGGATATCGGTCGCCAGGTCGAAGGTCTCGCGGGCCGCGGCCCTGACGGCCCCGTCCAGCCGGCTCGGCGACCAGCCGACGGCGTCGATGACCTGCCAGCCGAACTCGGCTTGCTCCGCGGGGATGACCACCTGCTGCGGGGTTCCCTCGGGTGCGGTGAACACGGTCCGCAGGCTCTCGTGGCGGGCGACGACGTCGGCCAGCGCCGCGCCGAGGGCCGGGGCGTCGAGCCGGCCGCGCAGCCGCATGGCCGCCGCCATGTTGTAAACCGGTGACGGGCCTTGCAATTGGTCGAGGAACCACAGCCGGCTCTGGGCGAACGAGAGCGGAACCACGGCGGGCCGGGGGCCGGCCGTCAAGGGCTCCAGGCCACCCCCGGCTTCCCCGATCCGGGGCGCCAGCTGCGCGACCGTGGGCGCCTCGAAAATGGCGCGCACCGAAAGGTATTCGTCCAGGTCGGTGTTGACGGCCGCGATGAGGCGCATCGCCGAAATGCTGTCGCCGCCGAGGTCGAAGAAGGATTGGTCGATGCCGACGCGCTCGACGCCGAGGACTTGGGCGTAGATGCCGGCGAGGATCTCCTCGACGGCATTGGTGGGGGCGCGGTAGCCGGA
>NZ_LATC01000212.1:0-1819 GCF_001414075.1 Mycobacterium sp. UM_11
TGTATAAGAGACAGGGCGAAGACGACCTGCGGGTCGCCATCGAAGGCGGGTTCCTCTCGGTCACCGAGGAGACGGTGACCGTCCTGGCCGAGTCGGCCGCGTTCGAGTCCGAGATCGACGAAAGCGCCGCCAGGGAGGATTCGGAGTCCGACGATCCCCGCATCGCGGCGCGCGGGCGCGGCAGATTGCGCGCCGTCGGCGCGATCGACTAGCCGGCCTCGGAGAAGGCCATGAGCGCGCCCATGATCGGCATGGTCGTGCTCGTCGTCGTCCTGGCGGGCGCGGTCGTCGCGCTCAGCTATCGACTCTGGAAGCTGCGCCAGGGCGGCACCGCGGGGATCATGCGAGACATCCCCGCGGTCGGCGGCCACGGCTGGCGGCACGGCGTGATCCGTTACCGCGGCGGTGAGGCCGCGTTCTACCGGCTCTCCAGCCTGCGGCTGTGGCCGGACCGTCGGCTCAGCCGCAGGGGAGTGGAGATCGTGGCCCGGCGTGCGCCACGCGGCGACGAATTCGACATCATGACCGACGAGATCGTGGTGGTGGAGCTGCGCGACACGACGCAGGACCGCAGGACCGGCTACGAGATCGCCCTGGACAAGGGCGCATTGACGGCGTTCCTGTCCTGGCTGGAGTCCCGTCCTTCGCCGCGCGCGCGTCGTCGCAGCGTTTAGGTCTTGCGCCGCAAGTCAACTCGCGCCTGGCGCCCCGCCGCCCGGTTTCCAGAGCACGTCGCCCTCGGGATTGGCCGCGCGCGCCAGGATGAACAGCAGATCCGAGAGGCGGTTCAGGTATTTCGCCGGCAGGACGTTGACCTGCTGGGGCGCGGCATCGATGGCCGCCCATGCCGACCGTTCCGCTCGACGCGCGATCGTGCGGGCGACGTGCAGCAGCGCCGACAACGGCGAACCGCCCGGCAGCACAAAGGAATTCAGCGCCGGCAGGTTCTCGTTATATTTGTCACACCAACCCTCGAGCCGGTCGATGTAGGGCTGGGTGATCCGCAGCGGGGGGTGCTCGGGGTTTTCCACCACCGGGGTGGACAGGTCCGCACCCGCGTCGAACAGGTCGTTCTGGATCTGGCGCAGCACGCCGGCGATTTCCTCGTCGGGCTGACCCAGGGCGATCGCCACGCCGATCGCCGAGTTCGCCTCGTCACAATCCGCGTAGGCGACCAGGCGCGGATCGTTCTTGGAGACGCGCGAGAAGTCGCTCAATCCCGTCGTGCCGTCGTCACCGGTCCGGGTATAGATGCGGGTCAGGTGTATCGCCATGAGCAAAACGGTACTGCGGCCCGCGACGGGCCGGCGCCTTGGCTCGGCTGACTGACAACCAGAAACCGCTTCACTAGACTGACGCGGGTGGCTGAGCGATTCGTGGTGACCGGCGGCAACCGGTTGTCCGGCGAAGTCGCGGTGGGGGGCGCCAAGAACAGCGTGCTCAAGCTGATGGCCGCGGCGCTGCTGGCCGAAGGCACCAGCACCATCACCAACTGCCCCGACATCCTCGACGTGCCGTTGATGGCTGAAGTGCTGCGCGGGCTGGGCGCCACCGTCGAGCTCGACGGCGACGTCGCCCGCATCACCTCGCCGGACGAACCGAAGTACGACGCCGACTTCGCGGCGGTCCGGCAGTTCCGGGCGTCGGTGTGCGTGCTGGGGCCGTTGGTCGGCCGGTGCAAGCGGGCCAGGGTCGCGCTCCCGGGCGGTGACGCGATCGGGTCGCGCCCGCTGGACATGCATCAGGCGGGCCTGCGCCAGCTCGGCGCGCAATGCAACATCGAGCACGGCTGCGTCGTCGCCCCTGTCTCTTATACACA
>NZ_LATC01000213.1:0-1645 GCF_001414075.1 Mycobacterium sp. UM_11
ATGTGTATAAGAGACAGGCTGGGCGCCGAGGTGGAGAAGCGGATCAACAAGGACGTTCGGGTGACCGTGCTGGGCCATGTCCAGCGCGGGGGCACGCCGACGGCGTATGACCGGGTGCTGGCCACGCGGTTCGGCGTCAACGCCGCCGACGCCGCACACGCGGGGGAGTACGGCCAGATGGTGTCGCTGCGGGGGCAGGACATCGGGCGGGTGGCGCTGGCCGACGCGGTGCGCCAACTCAAGCTGGTACCCGAGAGTCGCTACGACGACGCCGCTGCCTTCTTCGGCTGAGGCGCGGCCGACACCGCCGTAATTTGCCGGTTTCGACGCGCCGGCCCGGATTCGTGGTTTCCGAACCGCTCGCCGGGGGTTATACCGGGGGTATGCGCAACCGCGGTTCGATTCGCGGAGACGTTCAGCAGCCCGCGTCGTCGGCGGGGCCGCCGCGCCCGCCGGTTCGTCCGCAGCGCGCCCCCAGCTGGCTCGACGTCGACTCCAGGGCGGCCACCATGCCGCAGTCCTATCGGGCGATGCCGTCCGTGCCCCGGCCGAAAACACCGGCGCGACCTGCGCCTTTAGTTCCACGACCGCGCGCACCGAGGCCGGCGGGCGGCACGGCGCTCGACGGGCTCGAGCAGGGCGACCCCAGCGCTTCTGCGGGCTTCAACTGGCGCGACGTGATCCACCGGGTGACCGGGGTCGACCTCGGTCCCGGCAAGGCCGCGCAGTACATGGACGACCTGCGCGACCGGATCCGCGCGGACGTGGGCGGCGCGTTTCCCATCGCCGTTCTCAACCTCAAGGGCGGCGTCGGCAAGACGGCGGTGGTGGAGGCGCTCGGGTCGACGTTCGCCGAGGTGCGTCATGACCGAATCGTCGCCGTCGACATCGACGCCGGGGACCTGGCCGAGCGCCATGGCCGGCTGAACCCGCTGGGCATGGCGGACCTGCTCACCGATAAGACGGCCACGAGTTACGCGGACATCCGCGCGCACACCTACATGAACAATTTCGGCCTGGAAGTGCTCGGCCTGCCGGACTACGCGCACACCGACTGGCGGCTCGAGCGCCACGACGTGGTCAAAGCGTTTTCCCTGCTGCGCAACCACTACTCGGTGGTGCTGTTGGACTGCGCCAAGGCGCTCAACTCGGGCGTGATGGACGCCGTCTTGCCCGAGGCACGGGCGCTGGTCGTGGTGACCAGCACCTCGATCGATGCGATACGAAAGACGGCGACCACGCTGGATTGGTTGGGCAACAACGGATATCAGGCTTTGGTGCGGTGCACGATCCTGGCGGTCAACCACGTCGAGCCGGCCAAGGTGGAGGTGTTGGCCGCCAACGAAATCGACCGATTGTCCGCGCGCGTCGCCGCGACGGTGGTGCTGCCGTTTGATCGGCACATCCACGAAGGCAAACAGATCGAGCTGGATCGACTGAGCAAGGAAAGCCGGCGCTGTTACCTCGAGATGGCGGCCGTGCTGGCGGATATGTTCCCGGGCAGGGGCGCCGAGCCCAACCGATTCCCGGCGTCACGCTCGCCGCACTGGCCCTGAGCTTCGCCCGGCTCCGCCGCGCTCGCGGTCACCACTGGGTCTGATGGTGGTGACCCGCTTCGCCCGGCTCCGCCGCGCTCGCGGTCACC
>NZ_LATC01000214.1:0-1619 GCF_001414075.1 Mycobacterium sp. UM_11
GATGTGTATAAGAGACAGATCAAGGCCTCCGGTGAGAAGTTCGACGACGCGGTGTTCGACCGTCTGGCCGGCCGGCTCTCCTACCTGCACGGCGACGTCACCGACGAACAGCTCTACGGCCAGCTCGCCCAGAAGATCGGCAAGGACTGCCGCCCGCTGTACTACCTGGAAATGCCGCCGTCCTTGTTCGCGCCGATCGTCGAAAACCTGGCCAAGGCCGACCTGCTGGAGTGCGCGCGCGTCGCGGTGGAAAAGCCGTTCGGCCACGACCTGGCCTCCGCGCGGGACCTGAACGCCCGGCTGCGCGCGGTGCTCGACGAGGACCAGATCCTGCGCGTCGACCACTTCCTGGGCAAGCAACCCGTCGAGGAACTGCAGTACCTGCGCTTCGCGAACAACGCCCTGGCCAAGGTGTGGGACCGCGACAGCATTTCCGAAATCCACATCACCATGGCCGAGGACTTCGGCATCGAGGACCGCGGCAAGTTCTACGACGCGGTGGGCGCCCTGCGTGACGTGGTGCAGAACCATTTGCTGCAGGTGCTCGCGCTGGTCGCGATGGAACCCCCGGTCGGTCCCAGCGCCGACGACCTGAACGACAAGAAGGCCGAGGTGTTCCGGGCGATGCCCGCGCTGGATCCCGAGCGTTGCGTGCGTGGCCAGTACCGCGGCTACACCGACGTCGACGGCGTGGCCAAGGATTCGCAGACCGAGACCTATATCGCGCTGCGCACCGAGATCGACAACTGGCGCTGGGCCGGCGTGCCGATCTTCCTGCGTGCGGGAAAGGCGCTGCCGGAGAAGGTCACCGAGGTGCGGATGTTCCTCCACCACGTTCCGGGGTTCTCGTTCCTGCCGAACCGCCGGCCGCCCGAGCCCAACCAGATCGTGCTGCGCATCGATCCCGATCCGGGCATGCGTCTGCAGTTGTCCGCCCAGGTCGGCGACGGCTGGCACGACGTGCACCTGGACTCCTCGTTCGCCGAGGATCTCGGGGAAGCCGTGCGCCCCTACGAACGACTCCTGTACGCCGCGCTCACCGGGGATCGGCAGCTGTTCGCCCGGGAAGACGCGATCGAGGAGACCTGGCGGATCGTGCAGCCGGTGCTGGACAAGCCGGGCCGGATCCACCACTACAACCAGGGCACCTGGGGACCCGAGGCCGCGCAGTCGTTGCTGCACGGCCACCGCAGCTGGCAGGAGCCGTGGCTGCCGAAGCAGACGTCGTCACAGTAAGGAGATCGAGAAGAGATGCAGCTCGGGATGATCGGCCTCGGCCGGATGGGAGCGAACATCGTCCGCCGGGTCGCCAAGGACGGACACGAATGCGTGGTCTACGACCACAACCCCGACGCAGTCAAGGCGATGTCGGGGGAGGAGCGAACCACCGGGGTGTCGTCGCTGCAGGAGTTCGCCGAGAAGCTGACCGCGCCACGGGTCGTCTGGGTGATGGTGCCGGCGGGGACCATCACGACGGGGGTCATCGACGAGTTGGCCACCACGCTGGAGGCCGACGACATCGTGATCGACGGTGGCAACTCGTACTACCGCGACGACATCACCCACGCGAAGACGCTGTCGGACAAGGGAATTCATCTACCTGTCTCTTATACACATCT
>NZ_LATC01000215.1:0-1504 GCF_001414075.1 Mycobacterium sp. UM_11
CCCGCCAGGAGGGCGTCAACGACGGCAAGCTCGAGGTGTACTCGCCCAACTCCCCGCTCGGCGGCGCCCTGATCGACGCCAAGGTGGGCGAGACCCGCAGCTACGTCGTGCCGAACGGCAACACCGTCGAGGTCACGCTCGTCAGCGCGGAGCCCTACCACTCCTAACCGCACGCGAGCTGGGGGCACCGCCCCCTTGCTCGGCTGTCTAGGCCAGCGCCTGCTCCAGGTCGGCCAGCAGGTCGGCGACGTCTTCGATGCCGACCGACAGCCGCACCAGGTCGTCGGGCACCTCCAACTGGGAGCCTGCCGTCGACGCGTGCGTCATCGCGCTGGGGTGCTCGATCAGCGACTCCACGCCGCCGAGCGATTCCGCCAGGATGAACACCTCGGTGCGGGCGCACAGTTCCCGGGCGGCCTCCCGGCCGCCCCGCATCCGCACCGACACCATGCCGCCGAACCCGCGCATCTGCCGGGCGGCGACCTCGTGCCCGGGGTGACCGGGCAGGCCGGGGTACAGCACGGCGCTCACCGCCGGATGCCCGGCGAGGAAATCGGCCACCGCCGAAGCGTTTTCGCTGTGCCGCTGCATCCGCAGCACCAGCGTCTTGAGGCCGCGCATGGTCAGGTAGGCGTCGAACGGTCCGGGCACCGCGCCGGCGCCGTTCTGCAGGAACGCGAACGCCTCGTCCAGCTCCGGGTCGTCGGTGATCAGCGCACCGCCTACCACGTCGGAGTGGCCCCCGATGTATTTGGTGGTCGAATGCAGCACCACGTCGGCGCCCAGCGTCAACGGCTGCTGCAGCGCGGGCGAGGCAAAGGTGTTGTCCACCAAGACCTTTGACGACGACTGCGTGCCGAGTTCGGCAAGCGCCGCGATGTCGGCGATGGACAGCAGCGGGTTGGTCGGGGTTTCCACCCAGATCAGCCGTGTCTGCGGGGTGAGCGCCGCGCGGACCGCGTCCACGTCGGACAGCGCCACCGGCGTGTATCCGACGTTCCACTGCGTGAACACCTTGTCGATCAGCCGGAAGGTGCCGCCGTAGGCGTCGTTGGGGATGATCACGTGGTCGCCGGGCCGCAGCATCGCCCGCAGCGCGCAGTCGGAGGCGGCCATGCCGGAACCGAACGCCCGACCGTAGCGGCCCTCCTCGACCGCGGCCAGCGAGGCCTCCAGCGCGGCGCGCGTCGGATTACCGGTGCGCGCGTACTCGAACCCGCCGCGCAGCGCACCCACGCCGTCCTGGGCGAACGTGCTGCTGGCGTAGATCGGGGCGTTGACCGCCCCGGTCGCCGGGTCCGGCCGGTAGCCGGCGTGAATCGCTTTGGTGGCGAGTCCGGTGAAGTGTCCGGTGCGGTCGGCGCTCATCGACGATCAGCCTAGCGACGGCCGACGGTCCGACCGCGCCCGCACGACTAGCTGTACTGACCACGGACGTTGGTGACGGCGTGGCGTGGTGACATGACGAAGACCTCCGAGTGAAGTGCGAGCTGTCTAGGAACGC
>NZ_LATC01000216.1:0-1406 GCF_001414075.1 Mycobacterium sp. UM_11
TGTATAAGAGACAGGGTCGGGATGGTCACGGGCCGGCGCGGTGCGGCCGGCGGCACCCCGGCGCCGTTGGCCGGCGCGGCCCCGATCATGGAGGCCACGATCGTGCCGTGCGCGTCGCAGTCCGACAGTCCGTCGCCGCCCATGACGTAATCCCCGCCGGGGATCAGGTGCGGGAAGCGCGGGTGTGGGCTGACGCCGGTGTCGATGACGGCCACCTTCACGCCGGCGCCGCGGCCGAACTGCCATGCCTCCTGCAAGTTCAGCATGTCCATGTACTTCGGTTGCAGCCGGAAGTCGGTGCCGGGCAGGACGCCGACCTCGGTGCAGTACGAATTCTGCTTCATGGGCGCCGGTGGCCCCGGCGGACCGTCAGGCGGGACCGCGCCGGGATCGATCGTTGGCGGTGAGATCGCAGAGGCGGGCGGTAAGCCGGCCAATGCTCCTGAGGTGAGCAAGATTGCGGCGAGGGCCGCGGCGGACGCGCGCCCTCGCCACACCTTGCTACTACCGGTAGCGGATCGCTGCATAGACATTCATCAACCACAATGCCAGCGGGAAAATTGGCATGAGGCAGAGGTATTCGATCCATTCCACGAACTTGCGGAACAGCGGGCTGTAGATGGTGTTCGGCACCACGGCCGCGGCCGTGAGGCCCGCCGCCGGCAGCAACACCAGGATCGCCGCACTGATCGACACCGCCAGGGGCGACTGCAACACAAGGGCGTACCGGACCACCACCGCACCGACGATCAGGACCGCGGTGACGGCCAGGGTGATGGCCTGCCAGCGGTCGACGTACGAGCGCCCGCGCAGCATCAGGAAGCCGGCGCTGAAACCGGCCAGCAGCAGCGGCAGCCAGCGCTGGCCGGTGTGCGGGTCCGACAACGCCGTCAGCGAGACGACCATCAGCACGCCCAGGCCGATCAGCAGCCCGGTCAGGAAGGAACGGGCGCGCTCGGCCTGCACCAAGACATCGCGGACCGACGCGGGCCCCTCGAGGACCGGCGGCCCACCGTCGGAGCGGACCACGGTGGTCGGCAGGTCGGGCCGGGCCTCGAACACCCAGCGGCTGGTCGCCGACGGGAACACCGGCAGCCGGATGCCGGCCAACCGGCGCGAGAGCGCCGGGGCCGTGTGATAGACCAGCACGCACACCAGCACAACAGTGGTCAGCAAGGTCACCGCGCTGGTCATCGCGACCATGCGGGCCAGGGCCGCGATCGCCGTGACCAGGCTGACGGTGACCAGCGCGGTGTAGAGCCCCAGTCGGCGCCCGGTGAAGCGCAGGGACAGCATCGCGGCGATGGTCAGCACGCCGAAGCCGAGCACCGCGTGCGGGGACCCCACGCCGCCGGGAGGCGCCGCGGCCGCGGCGACTGTGAGTGGCTGTCTCTTATACACATCTG
>NZ_LATC01000217.1:0-1344 GCF_001414075.1 Mycobacterium sp. UM_11
GATGTGTATAAGAGACAGGCCAGGTCGTCGAACCCGCACACCGCCGTCACCCGCCGCGCGGGGGTGGGGTGCAGGCGCAGATCCAGCGAGGTGATCACGCCCAGGGTGCCCTCGGCGCCGACGAACAACGCCGACAGGTCGTAGCCGGTGTTGTCAAGGCGCACCCGGCTGTGCCGGCGCAGCAGCGAACCGTCGGGCAGGGCGACCTCCAGGCCGACGACCTGTTCGCCCATGTTGCCGTAGCGGACCGTGCGCAGCCCGCCGGCGTTCGTCGACGCCATCCCCCCGACGGTCGCCGTGTCCCGGGCGGCCAAATCCACGCCGAACAGCAGGCCCGCGCCGCCCGCGGCCCGTTGCACCGCGGCCAGTGTCGCGCCGGCGCCCGCCCGGACGCGGCGCTCTACGGTGTCGACGTCATCGAGGGCGTGCAGCCGCTCGGTGGACAGCAGCACGTCGTCGTGCTCGGGCACGGTGCCGGCCACCAGCGAAGTGCGGCCGCCCTGGACGGTGACGTGCGCCCCCGCGTCCCGGCAGACGCGCAGCACCTCGGCGACCTGCTCGGGCGAACCCGGGCGCACCAGCGCGCTCGCCCGGCCCCGATAACGACCGGTGTGGTCGACGCTGCGGCCCGCGAGCACGTCGGAATCGGTCAAGACGTGGTTCGACCCCACCACCTCGGCCAGGCTACGCAGCATCGACACCATCCCCTACGCCGAACGTGCACTGAGGGCGAAAAATTAGCCTAATTCTCGCCGTGAGTGCACGTTCGGTGACGAACCGAGGCTAGAACTCCTTGTGTGGCACGTCGGTCACCAGGCCGCCGTCCATCACGAACTCGCTACCGGTGGAGTAGGACGATTCGTCGCTGGCCAGGAACAGGATGAACGTCGAGACCTCCCGCGACTCGGCCGGACGGCCGAGCGGAATCGTCACCATGTCCTCGGGCAGATGCTGGGTCATCGGGGTGCGGATGAAGCCGGGGTGCACGGAGTTGACGCGGATGTTGTGCGGCGCCAGCTCCAGCGCCGCGGACTTCGCCAGCCCGCGCACCCCCCACTTGGACGCCACGTACGGGTGCACCATGGGCGCGCCGCGCAGGCCCTCGATCGAGGACACGTTGATGATCGAGCCGCCGCCCGCCGCGATCATCGGCTCGACCGCCGCGCGCATCCCCAGGAAGGTTCCGGTCAGGTTGACGTCAATCACCTTCTGCCACTTGGCCAGATCGAAACTCTTCAGCGGCCCGAGCGCGACGGTCCCGGCGTTGTTGACCAACACGTTGAGCTTGCCGAATTCGCTCACGGCGGTCTCGACGGCCGCGTCCCACCTGTCTCTTATACACAT
>NZ_LATC01000218.1:0-1289 GCF_001414075.1 Mycobacterium sp. UM_11
GAATCCCGTTGGTTCCCAACGCCCGCCGGTTCAAGGCGGGTCACCGCATCCGCGTGACGCTCACCAGCGACGACCAGGACCCTTCGATGGCGGCGATCATGAACTTCCGCCATGCCAGCGTCGGCACCTCCAGCCTGAACACGGTGCGCTCCGCGTCGCGGCTGTTGCTTCCGGTGCTCGCGTAACCGCCATTGCGCGTGGGCGTTGCGTGTGAATCGTTGGCGGCGAAACGCCGACGAACGCCGCCCCCAGGCTCACACGGGAAGCCCTACGTTTACCCACGATCCCCGGATCGGTGTCCAAGCCCTGCCCGCCCTTGCGGTGGACTAACCGATTTCGCGCCGTCATGCGATGACGATTGTTAATCTGAAGCAGTGACTTCGGCCCGCGCGCTGCGCTAGTCCGCGGTCCAGAGTTGAAATCGAGCCGGGGCTGTTCGACGGTGCTCGGATCGACCACAGGGATAACGAGGCCAATCATGAAGCTTTCCAAGGTAATCCGC
The DNA here is from genome assembly GCF_001414075.1 of Mycobacterium sp. UM_11. Lineage (NCBI taxonomy): Bacteria > Bacillati > Actinomycetota > Actinomycetes > Mycobacteriales > Mycobacteriaceae > Mycobacterium > Mycobacterium sp. UM_11. The sequence continues at coordinate 503 of NZ_LATC01000218.1, forward strand.
TGTCGAATCATTGCCTGTGCGGTCGGCGCCGGTGCTGTTGCGGCGACACTGCTCGGCGCAACGGCGGCCACCGCCGTGGCCGACCCACCGCCCCGGCCACCCGACTGCACGGCCGCAGATGTGTCCGGCGTGGCGGCGGGCGTCGCGGCGGCGCTCTCGACCTATCTGTTCAGCCACCCGGACCTGAACGGGTTCTACACCGGCCTGCAAGATCAGCCGAAGGATCAGATCCGCCCTCAGGTGGAGAACTACTTCAGCGCCAACCCGCAAGAGCAGGCCGACCTGGAGCGCATCCGGCAACCCATGGTCGACGTCAGGCAGCGGTGCCAGTGGACCCCGCTGATCGATCAGGGCGCGGGTCCGCAATGACCCCGCGGATGCGGTCTTGTGCCGCCGGGGCTATCGCGGTGTTGGCTGTCACGGCGATTCCCGAGGTATGGAGCCTCGTGCAGCCGTCCGCCGCGGCCCACGCGGACGTCTGCGCAAGCGTGGGCAGGCGTATCTCGGTGAGCGGTTGCACCAACGTGGCCGACACCGTCGGCTCCTACGCCCCGCCGCCCGCGGCCTACGCGCCGCTGCCGGAGGACTATCCGCCCCCGCCGCCGCCAGCGCCGACCGTCTGCGTCAATGCCGGGCGGCGAATCAGCGTCAGCGGCTGCACGTAGAAACAGGACGGCGGCCCACCCAACCACAACGGCCTGGGCGAGGACGTCGAGTACCGAATCCCGTTGGTTCCCAACGCCCGCCGGTTCAAGGCGGGTCACCGCATCCGCGTGACGCTCACCAG
>NZ_LATC01000219.1:0-1089 GCF_001414075.1 Mycobacterium sp. UM_11
TGTACTGACCTGAGAGGTTAGGTACGCGAGTGGCGGGTGGTTGGCCGCCGAGTGCGGTGTGGCCGCGGTGGTGATTGTAGGTGTGGAGCCAGTTGGTGAACGCTGCGCAGCGTTCGGCATCGCTGGTGTAGAGGCGGGCGTAGGCCCATTCGTCGGCCAGGGTCCGGTGAAATCGTTCCACCTTGCCGTTGGTCTGGGGTCGGTACGGTCGAGTGCGGCGATGCGCGATCCCACCAAGGGCGTCGCGGAATGCGCAGGATCGATAGCAGGACCCGTTGTCGGTCAACACTTTGCGAACACAGATGCCGCACTGTGCGAACCAGGCGTTAGCGCGTAGCCAAAACGCTGCTGCGGTCTCTTTGCGCTCGTCGGCCAGCAGCTCGCTATAGGCCAGCCGCGAGTGCGCATCGATTGCGGTGTGCAGGAAGTGATATCCCCGCACTGGTTGGCGGTACTTGTTGAGGACACCGCTGCTGCGATCGGCTCGCGCGTTGTGTTTGCCTGCGGTGCGACCAAGCTTGCGCCAACCGCCGCCGGCAGGGATCTTGCCCAGCTTCTTGACGTCGACGTGGACCAGCTCTCCGCAGGCCAGCGACTCGATGCGTCGGATTACTCGCCCGGTAGGACGATCGAGCCAGCGCAGTTTGGACAACCCGTAGCGGGTCAGCACCCGGTGCACCGTGGAGGGATGCAGGCCCAAGAGATACCCGATCCGGGCCGGGCCCCAGCGGCGTAGCACCCGCACTTTGATGATGCGACGCTCCGTACGGGTGGGTGTGCGACCTGGTGAGCGGTGCGGCCGCGAGGATCGATCGACCATTCCTGCGTCGCCCTGGTCGCGATATCGCCCAGCCCAGCGTCGTGCCGTGGTGGCCGAGACCTGGAATCGTTCTACAGCTCGACGCGGCGGCCAGCCATCCTCGACAACACAACGGGCGAGCTTTAAGCGACCAGTTTCCGACAGCGGAGCATTACGGTGGACCACGAAGACCTCCAGAGTGAGTGGCGTTCCTAGACAGCTCGCACTTCACTCGGAGGTCTTCGTCATGTCACCACGCCACGCCGTCACCAACGTCCGTGGTCAGTACA
>NZ_LATC01000220.1:0-1026 GCF_001414075.1 Mycobacterium sp. UM_11
GATGTGTATAAGAGACAGCTGCCAGGGCTGGCAGCCCGACGTCTTGAACGCCTTGTCGGTCGGGTCGATCTGCACGACCTGAGGCTTCTTGCTCATCGCATTGTCGATGATGTTGCCGTCGGGATTGCCGGTCCGCTTCCAGTAGCAGGTCCCGTTGTCCAGGGGTCCGCCCGAGCTGTAGATGCCCGGCGCGATGTCGGTACCGACGTTGTAGATGCCGTCTTTGTCCATGGTCGTCTTCGGCGCCGGTGCGGCGGCCGGAGTGGCTCCCGGCGACGGCGCCGGTGAGGCCGACGACGGCGGCGGCCCGGGCGGGGGCCCCTGCGACGCGGCCGGCGAAGGCGACGGTGCCGGCGTCTGGTCCGGATCGGCCCAGGCGACGCCCGCCGACGCGGTCCAGCCCGCGATCATCAGCCCCGCGACGGCCAACCGGGCCGCGGTAGGTGCACCAGCCTCAATCCCCATAGCACGCAAGCGTACCGGGGTGAGCAGCTTAAATCACATAATGCGTCGTACGCGGGTGGGCTCGGGGGCCGCTAATCGAGCCGCCGCACGCGGCCGGCATAGCCCAGCGCGTGCTCGTAAACCTTGAGGTTGTCGCGGGAAATCCGCGCGTGCACCGGCCGTTCGAGCAGGAAGCGCAGGACCGGGTTATAGGCGTGGTAGGTCTCGTGGAACGTCAGCACGGTGGTCCCGTCCGGCTGCTCCTCGAGGCGGTGATATCCCTCGGCGCGCGACCACAGCGGCGCGCCGACGGCCACGTAGCGCGAGAGCCGGTTCGTTTCGGCCTCCGTGACCGTTTCCCAGGACCGCGCCCTGCCCCCGGAAAGCAGGTACTTGGGCACCTCGAAGACGCAGGTGCGGACCAGCCCCTCGCCGGCTTCGTTGCCCTCGTTGAGGATCTCCATGCTGCCGTTCGGCCAGGTGAGCACCCGCGGTCGCGGCGCGTCGGGCGGCGGGGGCGGATGCAGCACCCGCCACACCTTCGCCGGGGGCGCGTCGACGTGGAATCGCACGGTGTAGGAC
>NZ_LATC01000221.1:0-1019 GCF_001414075.1 Mycobacterium sp. UM_11
GCCGGCGTCGGCAGCGGCACCCACGCCGGTGCCGGCCCCCGATACGGATTCCGCCCCACCGTCATGGCCCGACCCCCCTTCGCCGGATAACGGCTTTCGATCGTTCGAACGGGGGGTTAACAAAGTGGGTGCGCTCGGCGTTGAGAGCGGCCGGGGCCGACGCCTCGCGGAGGCGCGTCGCGAGCCCGTCCACCCGTTGCTGGCCGGCAGGGGGGAGATAATGGGCAATGAGATTTTTAGCGGGCCTGCCCTGGGAAAGCGCCGCGCGAGAGGCCTACCAGCACCTTTGGGACGCGGGACGGTCACGGTTTGCTGTGACCATGGTGTAAGGTGCTGCGCTCCCGCCCAGACGCTGTTACTGTGGCGTTACCAAAAATGAATTCGTCGTACTGCCACGTGAACAGTTGCAAACAGGCGGCTTCCGGAAGCGCTTCAGGGGCCGCCGTCATCTAGTCTCTGCAGAGTCGGGGATTGATCTTAGGAGGGAACCAAGTATGTCGTTCGTGACCACACAGCCCGAGGCTCTGGCTGCGGCGGCCGGAAACCTGCAGGCCATCGGCTCAACGCTGAGCGCACAGAACGCGGCTGCTGCGGCCCCCACGACCGGGGTTGTGCCCGCTGCTGCCGACGAGGTGTCGGCGCTGACGGCGGCGCAGTTCGCAGCGCACGCGCAGATGTACCAGGCGGTCAGCGCGCAGGCCGCCGCCATTCACGAGGCGTTCGTGAACACGCTCACCACAAGTTCTGGCTCGTACGCTGCGACCGAGGCAATCAACGCAGCTGCTGCGGGCTGATCGGACTGGCGGTTGTGGCTCGGGGACTGGACGTCTACGACGTGAGCACCCACCTCACCGCCGAGCTACCGATGATCTCGGGGGCTGACGGCCGGACAACTCAAACGCCGTGGTTCGGGTTTGACGTCCGTCTCACCGTGTCACTGCGACCGGTGGCCGCCGGCTGACGGGAAGGGGGGATCATCCTTTTTGATTCCTGTCTCTTATACACATCTGACGCTGCCG
>NZ_LATC01000222.1:0-932 GCF_001414075.1 Mycobacterium sp. UM_11
CCGGCCACCTCCGTGGGCCGTCCCGACACCGCGGTGCCGAACACGACGTCGCGCTGGCCGGTCATGCCCATCAGCAGCTGCGCCCAGGCCGCTTGCAGCACGGTGTTGACCGTGGTGTGATTCGAGCGCGCCAGTTCACTTACGGCCTGGGTGATCTCGGCGGATAGCCGATCCGATGCGACGGCGCGCGGCCCCAGAGCCAACCGGTTCGACGGGCCGACCAGGGTCGGGGCGTCGAGGCCGGCGAGTGCCTGGCACCAGGCGGCGCGGGCGGCGTCGACGTCGCGTTCGGCCAGCCAGGTGACGAAGCGGCGGTACGGCGTCGGGGCGGGCAGCGGCCGGCCCTGGTAGGCGGCGAAGATCTCTGTCAGCAGGATCGGCAGCGACCAGCCGTCCAGCACGATGTGGTGGTTGGTTACCACGATCCGGTGCCGGTCCTCGGCGGTGCGGATCAACGCCACCCGGAAGACCGGTTCCTCGGTGAGGCTGCAAACAGCGGCACGTTCGGCGGCGCACAAATCCTTGATCGCGGCTTCGGCGTCGGCATCGAATTCAACGTATTGCCAGGGTGTTTCGGGGCTGCCGACGATGACCTGTACCGGCTGGTCGAATCGCTGGCAGAACCGGGCCACCAGGTTGGGGTGGCGCTTGACGACGGTTTGGACGGCATCGCGCAGCCGCTGCGGGTCCAGCGGGCCCGTCACGGAGATCTGCAGCTGTAGGGCGTAGACGTCGTCGTCGCGCGTGGTGACGCTGTGGAAGAGCAGACCCTGCTGCATCGGCGTGAGCGGCAGGATGTCGGCGACGTCGTATTGCTGTTGTAGTTGGTCGATTTGGTCCTGAGTGAGCCGGGCGGGGGCGATGTCGGAGGGGGTCAGGCCGCCGCCGCCGTGTTGGACGTGGGCGCAGATCCCGCCCAGCGCGTCGAAGAA
>NZ_LATC01000223.1:0-929 GCF_001414075.1 Mycobacterium sp. UM_11
CCGGCCACCTCCGTGGGCCGTCCCGACACCGCGGTGCCGAACACGACGTCGCGCTGGCCGGTCATGCCCATCAGCAGCTGCGCCCAGGCGGCCTGCAGCACAGTGTTGACGGTGGTGTGATTCGAGCGCGCCAGCTCGTTCAACGCCGAGGTGGCCTGCGCCGATATGTCGAACGCCCGAGTGGCTTTGGGCCCGGGCTTGATTCGGGTTGGCGGGCCGACCAGGGTCGGGGCGTCGAGGCCGGCGAGTGCCTGGCACCAGGCGGTGCGGGCGGCGTCGACGTCGCGTTCGGCCAGCCAGGTGACGAAGCGGCGGTATGGCGTCGGGGCGGGCAGCGGCCGGCCCTGGTAGGCGGCGAAGATCTCTTGCAGCAGGATCGGCAGTGACCAGCCGTCCAGCACGATGTGATGGAACGTCAACAGGATTCGGTGCCGGTCCTCGGCGGTGCGGATCAGCGCCACCCGGAAGACCGGCTCCTCGGCGAGCTCGCACACGCTCGCCCTTTCGGCGGCCCTGACGCGCTGGATCGGCTCCTCGGAGTCGAGCGTTTCGTATCGCCAGGCCGCCGAGGGGTTGGCCAAGACGATCTGCACCGGCTGGTCGAATCGTGGGCAGAACCGGGCGGCCAGGTTGGGGTGGCGCCTGACGACGGTCTGCACGGCGTCGTGCAGTCGTGCGGGGTCGAGTGGACCGTCGACGGTGATGTCGAGTTGCATCGCATACAGGTCGCCGAGGCCGTGAGCGGTGCGCGCGTGAAAGAGCAATCCCTCCTGGAGCGGGGTGAGCGGCAGGATGTCGGCGAGCTCGTATTGCTGTTGTAGTTGGTCGATTTGGTCCTGGGTGAGCCGGGCGGGGGCGATGTCGGAGGGGGTCAGGCCGCCGCCGCCGTGTTGGACGTGGGCGCAGATCCCGCCCAGCGCGTCGAAGAA
>NZ_LATC01000224.1:0-910 GCF_001414075.1 Mycobacterium sp. UM_11
TTCGCCGCCGCGCTGGCCGAGCTGGACCCCGATTTCGTGGCCCAGGCCGGGTTTTCGCTGCACGAGGTGATCGCCACCGGCACCGAGCTGGTCGGTATCGAGCAGATCCAGCTCGGGGTGTTCGGCATGCAGCTGGCGCTGAGCGCGCTGTGGCGCTCCTATGGCATCACCCCCGATCTGGTCATCGGCCACTCGATGGGCGAAGTCGCCGCCGCCGTGGTCGCCGGCGCCCTGACCCCCGCCCAGGGCCTGCGCGTGACCGCCACCCGTTCGGCGCTGATGGCCCCGCTGTCCGGCCAGGGCGCCATGGCCCTGCTCGAACTCGACGCCGCCGCCACCGAAGACCTCATCGCCGCCCACCCCCAGGTCACCCTGGGCATCTACAACTCCCCCCGCCAAACCGTGATCGCCGGGCCCACCGCACACATCGACGCACTCATCACCACCGTGCGCGCCCAGAACCGGTTCGCCAGCCGGGTCAACATCGAAGTCGCCCCACACAACCCGGCCATGGACCCCCTGCAACCCCTGATGCGCGAACAACTGGCCGACCTGACCCCCCAACCCCCCACCACCGCGATCCTGTCCACCACCTACCCCGACCCCACCACCGCGCCCACCTTCGACGCCCAACACTGGGCCACAAACATGCGCAACCCCGTCCACTTCCAACAGGCCATCACCCACGCCGGCACCACACACCACACCTTCATCGAAATCAGCCCCCACCCCCTCCTCACCCAAGCCATCCTCGACACCCTGCGGGCAGAAGCGACTCCGCGCGCCGAGTACCTGAGCATCGGCACCTTGCAACGCGATACGGATGACACGGTCACCTTCCGTACCAACCTGTACGCGGCCGGGGCGGCACCGCAGACCCCGCACCCGCCCGAACCCCACCCCCAGATCC
>NZ_LATC01000225.1:0-883 GCF_001414075.1 Mycobacterium sp. UM_11
AGATGTGTATAAGAGACAGCATCAGGAAGATGCCGTAATCCGTTCCGGCTCCCAATGTCAGCGCGATCACGATGTTCACGGCGAATGACGACAGTTCGATGTACCCGTAATGCCCGAGCGTCGAGACGATGCCCTTCGCGACGAGCATCTCGATGAGCACGCCGAGCAAGGGGACCAGCAGGGTGGACGGGGTGCGGTAGACCAGCAACAGCATCACCACGATGAGGATGATCGTGACGATCGTGACGTTGTTCAGGCTGGCATTGGCGATGGCGAGCGTGTCGGAGGCCAGGGGAGCCGCGCCGCTCACGTAGACCTTGAGGCCCGGTGGTGGCGTGTCCTTCTTGATGATGTCGCGGACGGCGTCCACGGATTGATTGGCCTGTATCTGGCCGATGTCGCCGGCGAGACGAAGGAGCACGTAGGTGCACTTGCCGTCCACGCTTTGCGCCCCCGCGGCGGTGAACGGCTTGCCCCACAGGTCCATCACGTATTGCACGTGCCTGGTGTCGTTCTGAAGGCGGCGCATCAGGTCGTCGTAGTAACGGTGGTCCGCGTCGCCCAGCGGACGGTTCGCCTCGAACACCACCATGGTCAAGTTGGTGGAGTTGGACTCGCGGAACTTCTCGCCGATGTGCAGCAGCGCCCGCTGTGAGGGCGCGTAGTGCGGGACCATCGGTCCGGCGAGCTCTTCGGCGACCCGCTCCACTTGGGGCATAAAGGTGTTCGTGGTGACCGCGAGCAGGCCCCAGAACAAGATGATCGGTATCGCGAAGGCCCGGACCATCCTGGGGACGAAAGGGCGTTTGACCCTGGGCTCGTCGAGGCGATGCTCGGTCATGCCGACTTCACCCTGCACTCGACCTGTCTCTTATACACATCT
>NZ_LATC01000226.1:0-851 GCF_001414075.1 Mycobacterium sp. UM_11
ACGCGCTCGACGCCGAGGACTTGGGCGTAGATGCCGGCGAGGATCTCCTCGACGGCATTGGTGGGGGCGCGGTAGCCGGAGGCGGTGTATTCGGGGGCGGGCAGGGCGCGGGTGTCGAGTTTGCCGTTGATCGTCAACGGCAAGGCTTGGAGCGGGACCAGGGCGGTGGGGACCATGTAGCCCGGCAGCCGGTCGGCCAGTTCGGTGCGCAGCGCACTCGGCTCGGCGGTGCCGGTGTAGTAGCCGACCAGGCGCTTGTCGCCGGGGCGGTCCTCGCACACGATCACCACGGCCTCGTCCACACCGGTCAAACCTGTTAGCGCGCTTTGGATTTCACCCAACTCGATGCGATACCCGCGGACCTTGACCTGGGCGTCGGCGCGCCCGACATACCGCAGCTGTCCGTCGGCACCCCAGCGCACCAAATCCCCGCTGCGATACATCCGCTCGCCCGGCTCGCCGAACGGGCAGGCGACAAACCGGGTCGCGGTGAGCCCGGCCCGGCGCAAGTAGCCCAACCCGACCCCGCGGCCGGCCACATACAACTCCCCGACCACCCCGACCGGCACCGGGCGCAACCACCCGTCCAGCACGAACAACGCCGCCCCGGGCACCGCCGACCCGATCGGCGGCACCCCGGACTTCGCCGCCAACGGGAGGCTCGCGGTGGTGAAGACGGTCGCCTCGGTCGGGCCGTACACGTTGACCATCACCCGCCCCGGCGCCCAGCGGTCCACCAACTCCGCCCCCACCGGCTCGGCGCCCACCACCAACGCCGTGCCCTCGAGCCCCTGCGGCGAGAGCATCCGCACCGCGGCCGTGGTCTGACTGAGCACGCTGACCCTTTCGGC
>NZ_LATC01000227.1:0-851 GCF_001414075.1 Mycobacterium sp. UM_11
ACGCGCTCGACGCCGAGGACTTGGGCGTAGATGCCGGCGAGGATCTCCTCGACGGCATTGGTGGGGGCGCGGTAGCCGGAGGCGGTGTACTCGGGGGCGGGCAGGGCGCGGGTGTCGAGTTTGCCGTTGATCGTCAGCGGCAAGGCGTCGAGGGGCACCAGGGCGGTGGGGACCATGTAGCCCGGCAGCCGGTCGGCCAGTTCGGTGCGCAGCGCACTCGGATCGGCGGGGCCGGTGTAGTAGCCGACCAGGCGCTTGTCGCCGGGGCGGTCCTCGCGCACCACGACCACCGCCTGGTCGACACCGGTCAAATCCGTTAGCGCGCTTTGGATTTCACCCAGCTCGATGCGGTACCCGCGGACCTTGACCTGGGCGTCGGCCCGCCCGACATACCGCAGCTGTCCGTCGGCGCCCCAGCGCACCAAATCCCCGCTGCGATACATCCGCTCCCCGGGTGTACCGAACGGGCAGGCGACGAATCGCGTCGCGGTGAGCCCGGCCCGGCGCAAGTAGCCCAACCCGACCCCGCGCCCGGCCACATACAACTCCCCGACCACCCCGACCGGCACCGGCCGCAACCAGCCGTCCAGCACGAACAACGCCGCCCCGGGCACGGCCGACCCGATCGGCGGCGCCCCGGACTTCGCCGCCAGCGGGGTGCTGGCGGTGCTGAAGACGGTGGCCTCGGTCGGCCCGTACACGTTGACCATCACCCGCCCCGGCGCCCAGCGGTCCACCAACTCCGCCCCCACCGGCTCGGCACCCACCACCAACGCCGTGCCCTCGAGCCCCTGCGGCGAGAGCATCCGCACCGCGGCCGTGGTCTGACTGAGCACGCTGACCCTTTCGGC
>NZ_LATC01000228.1:0-850 GCF_001414075.1 Mycobacterium sp. UM_11
GCGATCGCGAGCGCGGCGTAGCCGGGCGAAGCGGGTCGCCACCCATCGGGCTCGACGCTAGTTCGTGGTGTGCACGATCAGCACGTCGACCTTGGCGCGCCGCGACACGTTGGCGGGCACCGAGCCGAGCAGCCGGCCCGCGATCGTGCTCAGGCCGACGTTTCCGACGACCAGCAGGTCGGCCTTCTCGTCTTCGGCCAGCTTGACCAGCGCGTCCACCGGGGCACCCTCGATCGGGCGCTCCTCGACGTTCTTGGCGCCGGCCTTGTGCGCCCGCTCCTTGGCGTCCTGCAGGATCGCGTAAATCGGCGCGGTGCCGGACACCTTGTAGCTCTCGTTGCGCAGGGCGTCGGCGGCCCGGCCGTCCTCATGCTGGGGCAGGTACGCCGACGCGACGATCAGCTTGGCGTCCGGCCCGGCGATCTGCGCTGCCTTGTCTACCGCACGCATTGACGAGTCCGAGCCGTCGGTTCCCACCACTACAGTCCGATAGGCGCCCATTTACCCTCCCAGTTTCGGTTGGTCAGCCAACCCAAGACAGTATCGCGTTTGCCCGTTGGACAGGGAACAGATTAGCGACACCGCATGCCACGGCGTGTCGGCAATTTGCGGCCTCGCGCCGCGTCATCCGACAATATCGGCGATGGCGAATCAATCAAATGCTCAGGCCCGGGGCGTAAAGCGTTGCATAACGCCGCTTTTCGCCCCAATGCCGGTGCCGCGGAATTGGCGGGGGCCGATTTGTGAGCCGTCCTGACGATTCCCCTTTAGGGTGACAAGCATCATGTCCATGCCCACCGTCGAGCAGCGCGCCGCGGACGAAGTCGAGGAGCTGTCTCTTATACACATC
>NZ_LATC01000229.1:0-825 GCF_001414075.1 Mycobacterium sp. UM_11
AGGATCGGCGATGAGTGATGAGCAGGTCTCGCGGGTGGGCACGCAGTTTGGGCCGTATCACCTAAAGCGGCTGCTGGGCCGGGGTGGGATGGGCGAGGTCTACGAGGCCGAGCACACCGTCAAGGAGTGGACCGTGGCGGTCAAGCTGCTCTCGGAGACCTTCAGCAAGGACCCGGTGTTTCGGGAGCGGATGAAACGCGAAGCCCGCACCGCCGGTCGTTTGCAGGAGCCGCACGTGGTGCCCATCCACGATTACGGCGAAATCGACGGGCAGATGTTTGTCGAGATGCGCCTGGTCGAGGGCACCGACTTGGACAGCGTGCTCAAACGCTTTGGGCCGCTGGCCCCGCCGCGTGCGGTGGCCATCATCACCCAGATCGCCTCGGCGCTCGACGCCGCCCACGCCGCCGGGGTGATGCACCGCGACGTCAAGCCGCAAAACATTCTGGTCACTCGCGATGATTTCGCCTATCTGGTCGACTTCGGCATCGCCAGTGCCACCACCGATGAGAAGCTGACCCAGTTGGGCACCGCGGTGGGGACGTGGAAATACATGGCGCCCGAACGGTTTTCCAACGGCGAGGTCACCTACCGCGCCGACATCTACGCCCTGGCCTGCGTGCTGTACGAATGCCTCACCGGCACACCGCCGTATACCTCGTCAAGCGCGGGCGCCTTGGTGACCGCCCACACCATGAACCCCATCCCCCAGCCCAGCGCGCTTCGCCCCGGGATTCCCAAGGGCTTCGATGCGGTGGTCACCCGGGGAATGGCCAAAAAGCCCGAGGAGCGTTACGCCAGCGCCGGGGACCTGGCCCTGGCCGC
>NZ_LATC01000230.1:0-804 GCF_001414075.1 Mycobacterium sp. UM_11
CACCGTGTCCCCGCACTGATCGGCCACCGCCGGATACGGCCGATCCGTCGGCAACTCCACACGTTCGGGAATCCCGGCCAGCGCATCCTCCCAGTACGCCAACTGCGCGGCGATGGGGCTACCGCCGTCCGCGAGATCACCGAGTTGGGCTCGCTGCCACAACGTGTAATCCGCGTACTGCACCGGCAAATCAGCCCAATCGGGAGCGCGGCCGGCACACCGGCTGGCATAAGCCACATTCAGATCGCCGACGAGCGGAGCGATCGACCACCCGTCCGCGGCGATGTGATGCACCGCGCCCACGAGCACGTGGTCGTTGTCGGCGACGCGGAACAGCGTGGCCCGGAACGGGATCTCGGTTTGCAGGTCGAACACGTGGTGCGCCGTGGTATCGATGGCCTCGTCGATGAAGGCCGGCGGCCATCTCCCCGCATCGATGACCTGCAGGACAGCCTCGTCGCGCCGAGCCGGCAAGATGCGCTGGAACGGCACGCCGTCCAGGTCGGGGAACACCGTGCGCAGGGATTCATGACGGGCGATGACATCGTCGACCGCGGCGCGCAGCGCGTCGATGTCCAGCTCGCCATGCAGCCGCAAAGCCACAGCCAGGTTGTAAACCGATGAGGGGCCTTGCAATTGGTCGAGGAACCACAGCCGGCTTTGGGCGAACGACAACGGAATGACCTGGGGCCGCTGGGCGGGCGCCAGGGGCTGCGGGCGTTCGCCATCACCGCCGATGTGGGCTGCCAGCTGGGCGATGGTTGGCGCGTCGAACAGGGTGTGCATCTGTCTCTTATACACATC
>NZ_LATC01000231.1:0-768 GCF_001414075.1 Mycobacterium sp. UM_11
GTAGTTGTTCGTGGGGGTGGGCAACCCGCTTTGCAGGAAGTTCTGGATGGCGCTGGTCAGCCAGGTGAACGGCCCGGGCGGTGTCGTCGCGGCGGTGCTGGCCTGCTGCACGGCGGCGGCTTGCGGTGCCAGCGCGGCGACCTGGGTGGCGTTGGAGGCCACCGTCTGGGCGGTGTTGCCCGCCGGCTGAGTGGCCGCCTGGCTCACCGCCAACGCCTGATCGGCCAACCCATCAGGCGTGGTCGTGTTGGGCGGCGCGGCAAACGGGGTCAACTCCGAGGCCGTGGCCGAGGCCGCCGCATACCCATACATCGCCGCCGCGTCCTGGGCCCACATCTCCATGTACTGAGCCTCGGTCGCCATGATCGCCGGGGTGTTCTGACCAAAAAAGTTCGTCGCGACCAACGTCGCCAACAACACCCGATTCGCCGCAATCACCGGCGGCGGCACCGTCATCGCAAACGCCGCCTCAAACGCCGCCGCGGCCGCACGGCCCTGACTGGCCGTCTCCTCGGCCAACCCCGACATCGCCGAGAGCCAACTCACAAACGGCACCACCGCGGCCACCATCGACGCCGACGCCGGACCCACCCACGGCCCACTGGTCAACTCCGAAACCACCGAGCCATACCCACTGGCCGCCGTCGCCAACTCCGCGGCCACCTCATCCCACGCCGCCGAGGCCGCCATCAACGACCCCGAACCCGGACCCGCATACATCCGCCCGGAATTCACCTCCGGCGGTAACGCCCCGAAGTCAAACACCTG
>NZ_LATC01000232.1:0-751 GCF_001414075.1 Mycobacterium sp. UM_11
AGGATGCGCTGGCCGGGATTCCCGAACGTGTGGAGTTGCCGACGGATCGGCCGTATCCGGCGGTGGCCGATCAGTGCGGGGACACGGTGGTGGTGGATTGGCCCGCGGAGCTGCAGCGGCGGGTGCGCGCCGTGGCGCGCGAGTGCGGCGCGACCAGTTTCATGGTGGTCCAGGCCGCGTTGGCGGTGCTGATCTCGCGTGTGAGCGCGAGCCCCGATGTGGTGCTTGGCTTTCCGACCGCCGGTCGTGACGACCCCGCGCTCGACGATTTGGTTGGATTCTTCGTCAACACGTTGGTGCTGCGGGTGGACGTGGCCGGTGATCCGACCGTCAGCGAGCTGTTAAGCCAGGTGCGTCGGCGTAGCCTGGCCGCCTACGACCATCAAGACGTTCCGTTCGAGGTGTTGGTGGAGCGGCTCAACCCGGTGCGATCGTTGGCGCATCATCCGCTGGTGCAGGTGATGTTGGCCTGGCAGAACTTGCCCGGTGATCCGGGGTTGGCATTGGGCGATTTGCAGGTGACCCAGCTGCCGGTCGACACCCGCACCGCGCGGATGGACCTGACGTTCAACCTGGCCGAGCGCTACACCGATGCCGTTGAGCCGGGCGGGATTTCGGGGGCGGTGGAGTTCCGCACCGACGTGTTCGATCCGGGCACCGTTAGCGCGTTGGTGGAGCGGTTGCGGCGGGTGTTGGAGGCGATGACGGCTGATCCGGGCACGAGGTTGTCGGCGGTCGATGTGCTCACCGA
>NZ_LATC01000233.1:0-658 GCF_001414075.1 Mycobacterium sp. UM_11
GAGGCCGCCATCAACGACCCCGAACCCGGACCCGCATACATCCGCCCGGAATTCACCTCCGGCGGTAACGCCCCGAAGTCAAACACCTGACGAACCGCCCGGTTCGAACGACATGTGTTTCCCTCGCGAGTGGTCTGGCTGGCTGGTTTCAAGCGAATTCGCTCGTTTGCGAAGGCTAGATCGCCGCGAGACGGCGGCGCTGGCGGCGAGCGGCCGGCAGGAAGGCAACCATGCCCTTCGCTGGGCGGCGGGGAGCGTGGCCGACGCGACGCCGGGCGGATGCGCGCGGTGGCGGGCCGCCCGCCTACCTGCGGGAACGGGACGCCGGGCGGATCGCCGCCCATTCTCGGCCCCGCGAAGGTCCGGGCGCGTCAGCCTCGGGGCGGGTTAAAAATCCGGTCGCAGAAAAAGGCCCGCGCCGCGTTCATCATGGCGACGCTGCGAGCCGGCCCGGACCGGGCACGCCGCAGCCGCATGCCCGATTCGTCGCCGCATAGCGAAACACGCTTTAGCGCGGCACTTTTCGCGCGCTAAAGCGTGTTCCGGCGGTGCTGAGAGTAACCGGCGGCTATCCGGCGAAGGGGGGTCGGGCCATGACGGTGGGGCGGAATCCGTATCGGGGGCCGGCACCGGCGTGGGTGCCGCTGCCGACGCCGGC
>NZ_LATC01000234.1:0-657 GCF_001414075.1 Mycobacterium sp. UM_11
ATGGGCCGCCGCGCCGGCGCCGCCGCGGGCTACTCGCACAAATACGGATTCCGCTACAGCGTGCTCACCCGACCACCCTCGGCCGGATAAGGAAAGGCCAGGTGAACGGAAGTTGTACACGAATGAACACTCGGCACTAGGGAGGCGAGGCAGCGCGTGACCCACTTAATCTCAGCAGTAAGCCATGCGTGCGGTACGCCCGCCCGCGGACCGTTCTCCGAAGGCCGCCGGGCCTAGGAGCAGGGAGGGATTTTCAGATGTCGTTTGTCACGACGCAGCCGGAGGCGCTGGCCGCGGCCGCGGGCAACTTGCAAAGCATTGGCGCGGCGCTGAATGCGCAGAACGCCGCGGCGGCAGCCCCGACGACGGGGGTGGTGCCGGCGGCCGCTGACGAGGTATCGGCACTGACCGCGGCGCAGTTCTGTGCGCACGGCCAGATGTATCAGGCCGTGAGCGGCCAGGCGTCGGCGATTCACGAGATGTTCGTCAACACCCTGAGCATGAGCTCCGGGTCCTACGCGGTGACTGAGGCGGCCAACGCGGCCGCGACGGGTTAAGGAGCCAAGGATGTTTGATTTCGGGATGCTTCCGCCGGAGGTTACGTCGGCGAAGATTTATGCCGGTCCGGGGTCGGGGTCGTTGATGACTGCGGCGTCG
>NZ_LATC01000235.1:0-640 GCF_001414075.1 Mycobacterium sp. UM_11
CCACCCGAAAAACCGTCGCCCGCAACGGAATCTCCACAGCCAAATCAAACGAATAACACGCCGCCGACTCAACCGCCTCCGCCAACCGGCCCGGCGACCAGCCGTCCGTCCGCACCACGTCCCACGTGATGGCGCATTGGCTGGGCGGTCGGACGATCTGTTGGGGAGTGCCCTCGGGCGCGACGAACACCGTGCGCAGGCTCTCGTGGCGGGCCACCACGTCACCCAGCGCGGCGCGCAATGCGGCGACATCCAGGCGCCCTTTCAGTCGCAGCGCGGCGGCCATGTTGTAGACGGGCGAGGGCCCGTGCAGCTGGTCGATGAACCACAACCGGCTCTGGGCGAACGACAACGGCACGGTCGCCGGCCGTTCCCGAGCCGTCAGCGGCGCCAGCCCGCCCCCGCAGGTGCCGATGCGGGGCGCCAGCTGTGCCACGGTGGGGGCCTCGAACAGCGCACGCACCGAAAGCGCGGTATCCAGGCCACTATTGACGGCCGCGATCACCCGCATCGCCGACAGCGAGTCCCCACCCAAATCAAAGAAAGAGTCATCGATGCCGACGCGCTCGACGCCGAGGACTTGGGCGTAGATGCCGGCGAGGATCTCCTCGACGGCATTGGTGGGGGCGCGGTAGCCGGA
>NZ_LATC01000236.1:0-609 GCF_001414075.1 Mycobacterium sp. UM_11
ACAAAAAACCCGACCAACTCATCCAACGCCGGATCACGACGCCCCGCGATCGGAAACCCCACCGCCACATCCGAAGTCGCACCCAGCTTGGCCAACAACACCGCCAACGCCGCCTGCACCACCATAAAACTCGTCGCATTATGCGCACCGGCCACCGCCCGCACCCGCTGCTGCAACACCGCGGGCCACCCCACCTCCACCCGCGCACCCCGATAATCAGCCACCACCGGATACGCCCGATCCGTCGGCAACTCCAACCGCTCGCCCATCCCCGCCAACGCGTCCTGCCAATACGCCAACTGCGCCGCAATCACACTGTGCGGATCATCCAAATCCCCAAACACCGCCCGCTGCCACAACGTGTAATCCACGTACTGCACCGCCAACGGCGCCCACCCCGGCGCACCCCCGGCACACCGACTCGCATACGCCACCCCCAAATCACGCACCAACGGCGAAATCGACCACCCATCAGCAGCAATATGATGAGCCACCGCCACCAACACATGCTCATCAGCCGCCACCCGAAAAACCGTCGCCCGCAACGGAATCTCCACAGCCAAATCAAACGAATAACACGCCGCCGACTCAACCGCCTCCGCCAACCGG
>NZ_LATC01000237.1:0-568 GCF_001414075.1 Mycobacterium sp. UM_11
AGATGTGTATAAGAGACAGCGCTACACCATCGGACGCGACGCCGCGATCCTGGTGCGCGTCAGCCGGCTGGTCTCCGACCGGGTCTTGGATCGCATTGTGCGCCGGAGCCTTCGGTCCTTCGCAAAAGGCGCGCAGTCGAGCGACTTCGCCGATCAGTCGATGGTGTAGACGATCAGCACGTCGGTCTTGGCCCGGCGGGAGACTTCGGATGGGACCGATCCCAGCAGTCGCCCGGCGACGCTGCTGAGCCCGACATTGCCGACCACGAGCAGGTCGGCCTCGATCTCCTCGGCGAGCTGCACCAGCGCATTGATGGGCGGACCGACGATCGGCTTCTCCTCCACGTCCGTGGCCCCGGCCTGGTGCGCCCGTTCCCTGGCGTTCTGCAGGATCGCGAAGAAAGGGGCCTCGCCCACCGTCCGGTAGTCCTGACCGTGGTCGCTTCCCGGTGGGATGGCGTAGCGGCCCTTTTCCACGGGCACGGGGAGATGCGCGGTCGCGACGATCAATTTCGCGCCGTGATGCGCAGCGATCGCGGCGGCTCGGTCCCTGTCTCTTATACACATC
>NZ_LATC01000238.1:0-550 GCF_001414075.1 Mycobacterium sp. UM_11
CCCTGCCCGATCCGGGGCCCGAGCAGGTGGCCCACATTATTTACACCTCGGGCACCACCGGGGTGCCCAAAGGGGTGGCGGTCACCCACCACAACATCACCCGCCTGTTCGACACCCTGGATGTGGGCATCGACCTAGGCCGCGAACAGGTGTGGACCCAATGCCACTCCTATGCGTTCGACTTCTCGGTGTGGGAGATCTGGGGCGCCCTGCTACACGGGGGCCGTCTGGTGGTGGTGCCCGACGACATCACCCGCTCCCCCGAGGAGCTGCACACCCTGCTGCGCACCGAACACATCAGCGTGTTCAGCCACACCCCCTCGGCGCTGGCCGCCCTGCCCCCACACGACCTGCCACCGATGACCTTGATGGCCGCGGGGGAGGCGTGCCCACCGGAGGTGATCGAGCGGTGGGCGCCCGGGCGGGTGATGCTCAACGGGTACGGGCCCACCGAAACCACCGTCTATGCCACCATCAGCGCCCCCCTGACCCCCGGGGTCACCAGCGTCCCGATCGGGGCGCCGGTGCCCGGGGCGGCGTTGTTCGTGCT
>NZ_LATC01000239.1:0-506 GCF_001414075.1 Mycobacterium sp. UM_11
CGACGCCGCAGTCATCAACGACCCCGACCCCGGACCGGCATAAATCTTCGCCGACGTAACCTCCGGCGGAAGCATCCCGAAATCAAACACGAATTACCCCTTAACCCGTCGTATTGAATGACGATAATGCGCTTGCGGCCGGCTGACCGGCCCGGAGCCCGTGGCGGCGGCAACGGCCGGACGGGAACGCGTCCGGCCTGGTCGCCGCGGCCGGGTTAACCCGGCATTGGCCATGCGTTGGGCGGCCGGCCGCTCGTTCGCCATGAGCTGGGAAGAGAACCCCGGTGCGGCGACCCCCATTCATCGCCCGGCCGAAACCGAAGCCGCGTGCCCCAGGAGCGGGCCGGCCTGGACCCGATCGGCTTTCGATAAAATCGCGCCGCGAATAAATGGAATGGCGTGTTTTCATGCTGCCGCTATCCGGCCGAGGGTGGTCGGGTGAGCACGCTGTAGCGGAATCCGTATTTGTGCGAGTAGCCCGCGGCGGCGCCGGCGCGGCGGCCCAT
>NZ_LATC01000240.1:0-455 GCF_001414075.1 Mycobacterium sp. UM_11
CACCGCACCGACATCGACGACCTCACCCTGGCCTGCGGCCCGGACAACCGGCTCGCCGAAAAGGGCTGGACCACAAGGACCAACGCCCGAGGCGAAACCGAATGGCTACCCCCGGCACACCTGGACCGCGGCCAACCCCGAACCAACAGTTTTCACCATCCCGAGAGATTCCTCCGCGACGCAGACGACGATGACCCCGTTTGACGCAGGAGGGATTGATCGCGGCGACCCGCTTCGCCCGGCTAGCGCGACGTGCTCGAGGAGACGAGACTGCAAGCCGCCCCTCACTCCCGCGCGGCGGCCTTCTCCAATTCGGTGAGCGCCGGCTCGATGCGGTCGGCCATGTCGTCGATGTCGTTGGCCACCTCGGGCGTCGTGACGAAGCCGAAGTCCAGATAGTCGGTGTAGGAGAAGCAGGTGATGTTCAGGGCGACGTCCATGACGGATACACATCT
>NZ_LATC01000241.1:0-460 GCF_001414075.1 Mycobacterium sp. UM_11
TCCCACCCCGGCCCAGCAGCCGCTTTAGGTGATACGGCCCAAACTGCGTGCCCACCCGCGAGACCTGCTCATCACTCATCGCCGATCCTCAGCCACCGTAATTGGTCCACCAGGTATGCAGGTCCTCCATGTTGGGCGGATCCCCGTACACGTCGCAAAGCAGGAGTTTGGCCTCGTTCGTCCATATCACGTTCGGGTGGTTCTTGTAAGTGCCGCAGGCGATCATGCCGGCGGTCACCGTCGGGGTGCTGTCGTGATGCCAGCCGTCCGGCGATGCGCCGGCTCCCGGGCAGTTCATCAGCTGTACGGCCGCGACGTCGTCGTCGAACGCCTTCTTCAGCACATCCGCGCTGGCGAACAGCCCGTAGACCGCGCGGGACGGGCCGCCCTGGTTGGTGTTCTGGTCGCAGTCGACCATGGCCAGCGCGTTCACCCAGATGCTGTTCGACTTCGGGGTCGC
>NZ_LATC01000242.1:0-454 GCF_001414075.1 Mycobacterium sp. UM_11
CGGCCGTGGAGGCCGACCTCGTCAGGTATGGAACGCAGTATCGGCCCGAGCAATTGGCGGGGCTGGCCGAGCATGTCGCCGATTGCCTGAACCCCGACGGCACCTACAGCGACGCCGAGCGCGCCCGCCGCCGCGGCCTCACCCTGGGCAAGCAGGGGCCCGATGGCATGTCGGAGCTGCGCGGGCTGCTCACCCCTGAGCTGCGGGCCACCCTCGAGGCGGTGCTGGCCAAGCTGGCCGCCCCGGGCATGTGCAACCCCCTCGACGACACGCCGTGCGTGGACGGCACCCCCAGTCAGGAGGCCATCGATCACGATGGGCGCAGCGCCGCCCAACGCAACCACGATGCGTTGTTGGCGGCATCACGCGCGCTGTTGGCCTCGGGAAAACTCGGCCGGCACAACGGGTTACCGGCCTCCATCATCATCACCACCACCCTGCACGAGCTGCAGAC
>NZ_LATC01000243.1:0-447 GCF_001414075.1 Mycobacterium sp. UM_11
GGGTGCGGCGCTGATCGCGCTGACCGGGACCGCGGTGTGGCCCATCGCCGGCACGGCCGGGGCGCTGTTCCAGGCCACCGGCACCGACAACTTCCCACCGATCGAGCCGGCCCCGCCGATGGCCGCCGCCGGGTGCACCGCACCCGCACCGCCACCGAGCAGACCACCGAGCCCACCCAGGCCGGGCAGCGCCTTGGCCGCCGCGGGGGCCGCACCACCGATCGCGCCGACCGACTTGGCGATCTGCACAAAGCTGTTGCCCATACCGATGCTGAAGTAGGGCAGACCCTCGGTGTTGTAGAACAGACCGGCGAACGGGCTGTAACCGTTCACCAGGGTGCCCAGGTTGGTGGGCAGGGTGGTCTGGCCGGTCAGCAGGAACCACAGCTCCTGGAACGGATCGGTCGTGGTGGCCGCGGCCTGGGCGGCCTGCTGGGTCGTGCTCGT
>NZ_LATC01000244.1:0-434 GCF_001414075.1 Mycobacterium sp. UM_11
CTCGGGCAGCGCCGGGCGCTGACCGGCGAACCGTTGCCGCCGAAATTGAGCGCGACCGCGGCCGGCCAACGCGCGGGACTGATCGGCGACGCGCACGTCAACGTGATCCGCGGCTTTTTGGCCCACCTGCCGGCCGAGGTCGACGCGTTGACCCGCCAGGCCGCCGAAGCCGATCTGGCCGCCAAGGCCGGCGGGTATCGGCCCGACGAGTTGGCCAAATACGCCCGGCGGGTGATGGACTGGCTGCACCCCGATGGGGATTTCAGCGACGCCGAGCGGGCCCGCAAGCGCGGAATCACATTGGGCAAGCAGGACTTCGACGGTATGTCGCGCCTCAGCGGCCTGGTGACGCCCGAGCTGCGGGCCGCGATCGAGGCCATGTTGGCCAAGCTGGCCGCCCCCGGGGCGTGCAATCCCGACGACGAGACCCCGGT
>NZ_LATC01000245.1:0-424 GCF_001414075.1 Mycobacterium sp. UM_11
CCAGGCCGCGGCCACCACGACCGATCCGTTCCAGGAGCTGTGGTTCCTGCTGACCGGCCAGACCACCCTGCCCACCAACCTGGGCACGGCCGTCAACGGTTACAGCCCGTTCGCGAGCCTCTTCTACAACACCGAGGGTCTGCCCTACTTCAGCATCGGTATGGGCAACAACTTCGTGCAGATCGCCAAGTCGGTCGGCGCGATCGGTGGTGCGGCCCCCGCGGCGGCCAAGGCCCTGCCCGGCCTGGGTGGGCTCGGTGGTCTGCTCGGTGGCGGTGCGGGTGCGGTGCACCCAGCGGCGGCCATCGGCGGGGCCGGCTCGATCGGTGGCAAGCTGTCGGTGCCGGTGGCCTGGAACAGCGCCCCGGCCGTGCCGGCGATGGGCCACACCGCGGTCCCGGTCAGCGCGATCAGCGCCGCACCC
>NZ_LATC01000246.1:0-420 GCF_001414075.1 Mycobacterium sp. UM_11
GACGAGCAGGTCAAGATTCGCGGGTATCGCATTGAGCTGGGTGAAATCCAAACGGCGTTAGGCGCTTTGGATGGTGTCGAGCAGGCGGTGGTGATCGCCCGGGAGGACCGCCCCGGTGATAAGCGGTTGGTCGGCTACATCACCGGCACTGCCGACCCGGTCGCGGTGCGGGCCGGGCTTGCCCAGCGGTTGCCGGGGTTCATGGTGCCCACCGCGATCGTCGGGCTGCCGGTGTTGCCGTTGACCGCCAACGGCAAACTCGACACCCGCGCCCTGCCCGCCCCCGAATACAGTGCCGGTCTTTACCGGGCCCCGCATACCCCCACCGAAGACCTGCTGGCCGGCATCTACGCCGACGTCCTGGGCCTCGAGCGCGTCAGCACCGACGACTCCTTCTTCGAACTCGGCGGCGACAGCATC
>NZ_LATC01000247.1:0-407 GCF_001414075.1 Mycobacterium sp. UM_11
CCCACCCGGGCGGCCGTGGAGGCCGACCTCGTCAGGTATGGAACGCAGTATCGGCCCGAGCAATTGGCGGGGCTGGCCGAGCATGTCGCCGATTGCCTTAACCCCGACGGCCGCTACAGCGACGCCGAGCGCGCCCGCCGCCGCGGCCTCACCCTGGGCAAGCAGGGCCCTGATGGCATGTCGGAGCTGCGCGGGCTGCTCACCCCCGAGTTGCGGGCCACCCTCGAGGCGGTGCTGGCCAAGCTGGCCGCCCCGGGCATGTGCAACCCCCTCGACGACACCCCGTGTGTCGACGGCACCCCCAGCCAGCAGGCCATCGATCACGATGGGCGCAGCGCCGCCCAACGCAACCACGATGGGCTCACCGCGGGGCTGCGCGCGCTGTTGGCCTCGGGAAAACTCGGCCG
>NZ_LATC01000248.1:0-406 GCF_001414075.1 Mycobacterium sp. UM_11
CCATCACCCCGGCCACCACCACCGCCGACCTGCTCGAACAACTGCACAACGCCCACAACCACACCCTCGACCATCAACACCTGGCGCTCAACGAGATTCACCGCGCCACCGGCCACGACCAACTGTTCGACACCCTGTTCGTCTACGAGAACTACCCGATAGAAACCACGGCGTTGGCTGCCGACGGCGCGCTGGTCATGGACGAGTTCGCCAGCCGCGAATCCAACCACTACCCACTGACCATGCAAGCCACCCCCGGGACGGAGCTCGGTCTGCGCGTCGAGTACGACACCGACGTGTTCGATCCGGGCACCGTGAGCGCGTTGGTGGAGCGGTTGCGGCGGGTGTTGGAGGCGATGACGGCTGATCCGGGCACGAGGTTGTCGGCGGTCGATGTGCTCACCGA
>NZ_LATC01000249.1:0-401 GCF_001414075.1 Mycobacterium sp. UM_11
CGCAGATCCAACCGAGCACATCTGTTTCACACGAACGGTATTCGAACGGGCCGCCGTGAGAAGCCTTTCGCCGCAAGGTCAGCAGGAAGTCCCGTAGCGTGCCGGGGTTGTCCGGGCGGCTCTTGGGCGCCCAGCCCATCGCCTGGTCGAGGAGATGAATCTCGGCGGCCGGGTCGCCGTAATCCTCCGAGAAGGCGATGCCCGACCTCATGTCCAGCAGGTGACGCACGGTCGCGCCGGCGTAACCGCAATCGGCAAGCGCGGGAATGTATTTCGTGACCGGCGCGGCGAGGTCGATGGCACCGGCCCCGTGCAGAACACCGACCACGGTCGCCACCAGCGACTTGCTCACCGAAAACAGCAGGTGTCGGGTGTCGGGTGCCTGTCTCTTATACACATCT
>NZ_LATC01000250.1:0-399 GCF_001414075.1 Mycobacterium sp. UM_11
TTCGGCGCGATCATCGGCCGCTACGGCAACCGGATCGCCAAGGGGGCATTTTCGTTGAACGGCAACGAGTATCACCTGCCGGTCAACAACAACGGCAACAGCCTGCATGGCGGCACGGCGGGCTTTGACACCAAGGTATGGCAGGCCGGCCAGCAGCACGACAGCGACACCGTGGGCGTTAAGCTCCAATATGTAAGTCCCGCAGGCGAAATGGGCTATCCCGGGACGCTGACGACAACCGTCACCTACACCCTGAACCAGAAAAACGAACTGCGCATCGACTACCACGCGACCACCGATGCGCCGACCGTGATCAACCTGACCAATCACAGCTACTTCAACCTGGCGGGTGAGGACGCCCTCGACGTCTACGACCACAAGGTCACCATCGATGCCGAC
>NZ_LATC01000251.1:0-380 GCF_001414075.1 Mycobacterium sp. UM_11
TCGAGTTTGCCGTTGACCGTCAACGGAATCGCGTCCACGACGACCACCGCGGCGGGCACCATGTAGGCCGGCAACCGCTCGGCCAGCGCGGCGCGAACGCCGGCCGGATCGGCCGTCCCCGTCACGTACGCCACCAGCCGCTCCTCGCGGACGATCATCGCCGCCTGCTCGACGCCCGCCAAACCCGTCAGCGCCGCATGGATTTCGCCGAGCTCGATGCGATACCCGCGGACCTTGACCTGGTCGTCGGCGCGCCCGAGATAGCGCAGCTGCCCGTCGGCGCCCCACCGGACCAGGTCCCCGGTGCGATACATGCGCGCCCCGAACCCGCCGAACGGGCACGCCACGAACCGCGACGCCGTCAGCCCGGACCGGCCCAC
>NZ_LATC01000252.1:0-380 GCF_001414075.1 Mycobacterium sp. UM_11
TCGAGTTTGCCGTTGACCGTCAACGGAATCGCGTCCACGACGACCACCGCGGCGGGCACCATGTAGGCCGGCAACCGCTCGGCCAGCGCAGCGCGAACGCCGGCCGGATCGGCCGTCCCCGTCACGTACGCCACCAGCCGGCCCTCGCGGACGATCACCGCCGCCTGCTCGACGCCCGCCAAACCCGTTAGCGCCGCATGGATTTCGCCGAGCTCGATGCGATACCCGCGGATCTTGACCTGGTCGTCGGCGCGCCGCACGTACCGCAGCTGCCCGTCCGGCCCCCAGCGCACCAGGTCCCCGGTGCGATACATGCGCGCCCCGAACCCGCCGAACGGGCACGCCACGAACCGCGACGCCGTCAGCCCGGACCGGCCCAC
>NZ_LATC01000253.1:0-374 GCF_001414075.1 Mycobacterium sp. UM_11
CGATCGCGAGCGCGGCGCAGCCGGGCGAAGCGGGTCGCCGCCATCGGGCCTAGCGGCGATCGCGAGCGCGGCGCAGCCGGGCGAAGCGGATCGCCGCGATCAGGCCAGCGGCGATCGCGAGCGCGGCGCAGCCGGGCGAAGCGGGTCGCCGCGATGAAGATCCCTTTACGTCAAACGGGATCATCGTCGTCTCCCTCGCGGAGGAATCTCTCGGGATGGTGAAAACTGTTGGTTCGGGGTTGGCCGCGGTCCAGGTGTGCCGGGGGTAGCCATTCGGTTTCGCCCCGGGCGTTGGTCCTTGTGGTCCAGCCCTTTTCGGCGAGCCGGTTGTCCGGGCCGCAGGCCAGGGTGAGGTCGTCGATGTCGGTGCGGTG
>NZ_LATC01000254.1:0-374 GCF_001414075.1 Mycobacterium sp. UM_11
ACCGCCTGCTCGACACCATCCAAAGCGCCTAACGCCGTTTGGATTTCACCCAGCTCAATGCGATACCCGCGAATCTTGACCTGCTCGTCAACCCGGCCCAGATAGCGCAACTGCCCATCGGCACCCCAACAGGCCAAATCCCCGGTCCGATACATCCGCGCGCCGACCCCGCCGAACGGACACGCCACAAACCGCGCCCCGGTCAACCCCGCCCGACCCAGATAGCCGACGCCGACCCCGGAACCGGCCACATAGAGTTCACCGACCACCCCCGCCGGCACCGGACGCAACCAGCCATCCAGCACAAACAACGCCGCCCCGGTCACCGGCAGCCCAATCGGCGGCACCCCCGACCCCGCCGTCAACGGGGCGCT
>NZ_LATC01000255.1:0-374 GCF_001414075.1 Mycobacterium sp. UM_11
AGCGCCCCGTTGACGGCGGGGTCGGGGGTGCCGCCGATTGGGCTGCCGGTGACCGGGGCGGCGTTGTTTGTGCTGGATGGCTGGTTGCGCCCGGTGCCGGCGGGGGTGGTCGGCGAACTCTATGTGGCCGGTTCCGGGGTCGGCGTCGGCTATCTGGGCCGGGCGGGGCTGAGCGCGTCGCGATTTGTGGCCTGTCCGTTCGGCGGGGCCGGCGCGCGGATGTATCGCACCGGCGATTTGGTGCGTTGGAGCAACGACGGGCAACTGCAATACTTCGGCCGCGCCGACGAGCAGGTCAAGATTCGCGGGTATCGCATTGAGCTGGGTGAAATCCAAACGGCGTTAGGCGCTTTGGATGGTGTCGAGCAGGCGGT
>NZ_LATC01000256.1:0-368 GCF_001414075.1 Mycobacterium sp. UM_11
CCCAAGGGCTTCGATGCGGTGGTCACCCGGGGAATGGCCAAAAAGCCCGAGGAGCGTTACGCCAGCGCCGGGGACCTGGCCCTGGCCGCGCACGAGGCGCTGAGCAACCCCGACCAAGACCACGCCGCGACCATCCTGCGCCGCAGCCAGGAAGCCACCCTGCCCGGCACCGTCACGATGGGTCCCCCAGCCACGCCGGCCGACACGGCCATGGCGCGTCCCCCGGTACCGACGGCAAACACCCCACCGCCGGCGCCACCGGGCTCGACCCCGGTGACCGGTCAGGGGGCGCCGCAGTGGCGGCCCGAGAGCGGTCCGATTCCGGCGGCCAGCCACACCCCGCCGCCCTATTACCAAGCCCCCAACGC
>NZ_LATC01000257.1:0-365 GCF_001414075.1 Mycobacterium sp. UM_11
CCCAAGGGCTTCGATGCGGTGGTCACCCGGGGAATGGCCAAAAAGCCCGAGGAGCGTTACGCCAGCGCCGGGGACCTGGCCCTGGCCGCCCACGAGGCGCTGAGCAACCCCGACCAAGACCACGCCGACACCATCCTGCGCCGCAGCCAGGAAGCCACCCTGCCCGGCACCGTCATCGCGACACCCCCGACGCCCCCGACGCCCGCGACGCCCGCGTCGCCGCCGGCCGAGAACTCACCGATACCCGCCCCACCACCGGGCTCGACCCCGGTGCCGGGTCAGGGGGCGCCGCAGTGGCGGCCCGAGAGCGGTCCGATTCCGGCGGCCAGCCACACCCCGCCGCCCTATTACCAAGCCCCCAACGC
>NZ_LATC01000258.1:0-364 GCF_001414075.1 Mycobacterium sp. UM_11
GCATCCACCGCGGCGGGTAACTGGTGGAAGAACCGGCGGATCACCCCCACCTGCCCGCCACCGAGCGTTCCGTCGCGTTGGGCGGCGGCCGTCGCGGGCAGGATCGGCGCTAACGGTTCGCCGGTCAGCCCGTGGCGGGGTCCTAGGTCGACGGCCTCTTTGACCCGCCTCGACGCCTCGGCCCGGCTGATCAGCGTCGCCTCGGCAATCGCGTGCGGCAGCGTGCCGCCCAACTCCTCGGCCGTGGCCTGCCGGCCCAGGGTGTTGATCACCGAATGCTCGAGGGCCGGCAGCTGCCGGCGCACCCTTTCGGTGCGCTCGAGCATCGCCAGCTGTTGGTGAACGTTCAAAGCATCCACCGGCA
>NZ_LATC01000259.1:0-341 GCF_001414075.1 Mycobacterium sp. UM_11
GGTCACGGCGCCGGGCCGGGCCAGTGTGTGGCGCTGCTGGTGCCGCGTTCGGGCGAGGCGATCATCGCGATCCTGGCGGTGCTCAAGACTGGGGCGGCCTACCTGCCCATCGACCCCGCCCTGCCCGACGAGCGGATCGGGTTCGTGCTGGGCGACGCCGCGCCCATCGCCGCACTGACCACCACCGCGCTACGCCGGCGGCTGGACGGGCACGACCTCACCGTGCTGGATGTCGCCGACCCCGCCATCGACACCCACCCCGCCACCGCCCTGCCCGATCCGGGGCCCGAGCAGGTGGCCCACATTATTTACACCTCGGGCACCACCGGGGTGCCCAAAGG
>NZ_LATC01000260.1:0-341 GCF_001414075.1 Mycobacterium sp. UM_11
GGTCACGGCGCCGGGCCGGGCCAGTGTGTGGCGCTGCTGGTGCCGCGTTCGGGCGAGGCGATCATCGCGATCCTGGCGGTGCTCAAGACCGGGGCGGCCTACCTGCCCATCGATCCCGCCCTGCCCGACGAGCGGATCGGGTTCGTGCTGGGCGACGCCGCGCCGATCGTGGTGCTGACCACCGCCGGGCTGGCCCAGCGGGCCCAGCGCCACGGCAGGCCGGTGCTGGATGTCGCCGACCCCGCCATCGATACCCACCCCGCCACCGCCCTGCCCGATCCGGGGCCCGAGCAGGTGGCCCACATTATTTACACCTCGGGCACCACCGGGGTGCCCAAAGG
>NZ_LATC01000261.1:0-338 GCF_001414075.1 Mycobacterium sp. UM_11
TCGTGGCGGATCCTGGTGGAGGACTTCAACATCGCCTGGGCCCAGCACCACAGCGGCCAATCGATCACCCTGCCCACCGGTGGCACCTCGTTTCAGCACTGGGCCACGCTACTCAAAGAACGCGCCCACACCCCGGCCACCGGCGACCAGACCGACATCTGGAACCAGATCGGCGGCGTGGCCGCCGCCCTGCCCGCGCCCCACCCCGAGACGGATACCTACGCCAGCGCCGGGCACCTAACGGTGTCACTGGACGCCGACATGACGCGGCGTCTGCTTACCGAGGTGCCCGCGGCGTTTCACACCGGGGTGCAGGAGGTCTTGCTGATCGCCTACGC
>NZ_LATC01000262.1:0-337 GCF_001414075.1 Mycobacterium sp. UM_11
GGCCCAGGCGATGTTGAAGTCCTCCACCAGGATCCGCCACGACACCGCGTCGACGGCCAGGTGATGCACGATCAACACCAACTGCCCCGTGCCGGTGACCCACAAGGCGCTCAGTACCATCCCGGCGGCGGGGTCCAACCGGGACCGAGCGTCGATCAACGCTTGTTCGGAAAGGACATCCACGCTGTGCAGGCGCAGATCGGCCCGGGCAGCACCGGATTCGGGGGCGGTGAGGGTGCGCCCGCTCATGTCGGCGCGCAGCCTCAGCATGGGGTGGTGGTCGAGCAGGGCCTGCAAGATGGTCACGACGTCGGTGGGGGTGGCCCCGGCCGGGGCT
>NZ_LATC01000263.1:0-334 GCF_001414075.1 Mycobacterium sp. UM_11
AGCCCCGGCCGGGGCCACCCCCACCGACGTCGTGACCATCTTGCAGGCCCTGCTCGACCACCACCCCATGCTGAGGCTGCGCGCCGACACGGAGCGGTCGCTGTCCGTACCCGAACCCGGCGCCGTCACCGCCGATGAGTGCCTGCACGCCGCCGAGGCGTTGACCGATGCGGCGCTCGCCCAGGCGCGCTCCTTCTTAGACCCCGCGGCCGGAAAGATGCTCAGCGCGTTATGGATCACCGGCGCGGGGCAGTTGGTGTTGATCGTGCATCACCTGGCCGTCGACGCGGTGTCGTGGCGGATCCTGGTGGAGGACTTCAACATCGCCTGGGCC
>NZ_LATC01000264.1:0-334 GCF_001414075.1 Mycobacterium sp. UM_11
CCCACCACCGCCATCGAAGAAATCCTCGCCGGCATTTATGCCGAGGTGCTCGGGGTGGAGCGGGTCGGGGTCGATGACTCGTTCTTCGACTTGGGCGGGGACAGCATCCTGTCGATGCAGGTGGTCTCACGCGCGCGGGAGGCGGGGCTGACCTGCCGGCCCCGCGATATCTTCGTCGAGCAGACCGTGGCCCGACTGGCCGGCATTCCCGGCATCACCGAGGGCCACACCCGGGTTGTCGATGAGGGCATCGGGGCGATCACCCCCACCCCGATCATGGGATGGCTGTTCGACATTGACGGCCCCATCGACCAGTTCAACCAAACCCTGGTCC
>NZ_LATC01000265.1:0-334 GCF_001414075.1 Mycobacterium sp. UM_11
GGACCAGGGTTTGGTTGAACTGGTCGATGGGGCCGTCAATGTCGAACAGCCATCCCATGATCGGGGTGGGGGTGATCGCCCCGATGCCCACATCGGCGATGCGGGTGTGGCCCTCGGTGATGCCGGGAATGCCGGCCAGTCGGGCCACGGTCTGCTCGACGAAGATATCCCGGGGCCGGCAGGTCAACCCCGCCTCCCGGGCGCGTGAGACCACCTGCATCGACAGGATGCTGTCCCCACCCAAATCGAAGAACGAGTCATCGACCCCGACCCGCTCCACCCCGAGCACCTCGGCATAAATGCCGGCGAGGATTTCTTCGATGGCGGTGGTGGG
>NZ_LATC01000266.1:0-332 GCF_001414075.1 Mycobacterium sp. UM_11
GCGTAGGCGATCAGCAAGACCTCCTGCACCCCGGTGTGAAACGCCGCGGGCACCTCGGTAAGCAGACGCCGCGTCATGTCGGCGTCCAGCGCGGTCGTCAAATGTCCAGCGGCGGTATAGGTATCCCCGGCTTGCGGAGGTGGCAGGGCGGCCGGAGCCGCCAGTTGCCGCCACGTGTCGGCCTGCTGTATGACCTCGGGCGTCCGGGCGTGTTCTTCGAGAAGCGCGGCCCAGCGCTGGAATGAGGTGCCACCGGTGGGCAGGGTGATCGATTGGCCGCTGTGGTGCTGGGCCCAGGCGATGTTGAAGTCCTCCACCAGGATCCGCCACGA
>NZ_LATC01000267.1:0-324 GCF_001414075.1 Mycobacterium sp. UM_11
CGCGGGTGGGGTGTCGACGTTGGTGGTGTCGGGTAAGACGGCGCAGCGGGTGGCGGCCACGGCGGTGGTGTTAGCCGAGTGGATGGACGGTGCCGGGGCCGGGGTGGGGCTGGCGGAGGTGGCCCACACGCTCAATCATCACCGCTCGCGTGCGGCGCGTTTTGGCACGGTGGTGGCCCGGGATCGGGGCGCGGCGGTGGCCGGGTTGCGGGCGCTGGCCGCCGGCCAGCACGCCCCGGGGGTGGTGGCCCCGGCCGAGAATGTCGGGCCGGGCACGGTGTTTGTGTATTCCGGTCGCGGTTCGCAGTGGGCCGGCATGGGCCG
>NZ_LATC01000268.1:0-323 GCF_001414075.1 Mycobacterium sp. UM_11
TTACCCGCGGTGGTGTTGGCCGCCGCGTTGGCCACCGTGCCCGACTGGCTGGCCGTGCCCGCATCGTTGGTCACCTTCGGCGCCGGCGCGAACTGCGTCAAGCCCTTGGTCGTCGCCGTCGACTGCGCGGTGTAGGTGGCCATCGCCCCGGCATCCTGAGCCCAAAACTCGCCGTACTGGGCCTCCAACTGCGCGATCGCCCCGGTGTTCTGACCGATCACATTGGTGGCCTGCAACTGCTGCACCAACGCCCGGTTGGCCGCGATCACCGGCGGGGGCACCACCGAGGAAAACACCGACTCATAAGCCGCCGCCGCCGAGCT
>NZ_LATC01000269.1:0-322 GCF_001414075.1 Mycobacterium sp. UM_11
CGACGACACCGCCCGGGCCGTTCACCTGGCTGACCAGCGCCATCCAGAACTTCCTGCAAAGCGGGTTGCCCACCCCCACGAACAACTACCTCGGGCTGAACCCGACCCTCTACACCGTGATCCTCAAGCAGACGTCGGGCCTCGGTTACTTCTCCAACGGCCTGGCGCAGTTCAGTTCGTCGATCGCCCAGCAGTTGGTGTTCGGGCCGGGTGGTAGCACGGCCGGTGCCGGCGGGGCCTGGTTCCCGACCCCGCAGTTCGCGCAGTTGGGGTTGGGCAACCTGGGCAGCTTGAGCAGCAACGTGGTCTCGGCCGGTGCCGG
>NZ_LATC01000270.1:0-322 GCF_001414075.1 Mycobacterium sp. UM_11
CCGGCACCGGCCGAGACCACGTTGCTGCTCAAGCTGCCCAGGTTGCCCAACCCCAACTGCGCGAACTGCGGGGTCGGGAACCAGGCCCCACCGGCACCGGCCGTGCTACCACCCGGCCCGAACACCAACTGCTGGGCGATCGACGAACTGAACGACGCGAGCCCGTTGGAGAAGTAACCGAGCCCGGTGGTCTGCTTGAGCAGCACCGTGTATACCGACGGCGTAAGCCCCAAGTAGTTGTTCGTGGGGGTGGGCAACCCGCTTTGCAGGAAGTTCTGGATGGCGCTGGTCAGCCAGGTGAACGGCCCGGGCGGTGTCGTCG
>NZ_LATC01000271.1:0-319 GCF_001414075.1 Mycobacterium sp. UM_11
TGTGTATAAGAGACAGCTGGAACGCCGGGCCGGCCTCGGTCACGCCGAGGTGCAGCGGATAGTCGCACTGGGCGGCCAGCTGCTCGTAGGCGGCGACCATCACGACGGGGTCGTTGTGCTTGACGCTGATCTTGATGTCGCCGAAGCCGTGCTCCTCGAACAGCGAGGCCTCCCACAGCGCGGATTCGACGAGCGCCTCCGGTGTGGCCTTGCCGTACTTCTCCATGAAGCGCTTGTCCAGCGAGCCGGCGTTGACGCCGATGCGGATCGGGATGCCCGCCGCGGCCGCGGCCTTGGCCACCCTGTCTCTTATACACAT
>NZ_LATC01000272.1:0-317 GCF_001414075.1 Mycobacterium sp. UM_11
GCGACATGCTCGGCCAGCCCCGCCAATTGCTCGGGCCGATACTGCGTTCCATACCTGACGAGGTCGGCCTCCACGGCCGCCCGGGTGGGCGCATCCACCGCGGCGGGTAACTGGTGGAAGAACCGGCGGATCACCCCCACCTGCCCGCCACCGAGCGTTCCGTCGCGCTGGGCGGCGGCCGTCGCGGGCAGGATCGGCGCTAACGGTTCGCCGGTCAACCCGTGCCGCGGCCCCAACTCGATCGCCTCTTTGACCCGCCTCGACGCCTCGGCGCGGCTGATCAGCGTCGCCTCGGCGATCGCGTGCGGCAGGCTGCC
>NZ_LATC01000273.1:0-317 GCF_001414075.1 Mycobacterium sp. UM_11
GGCAGCCTGCCGCACGCGATCGCCGAGGCGACGCTGATCAGCCGCGCCGAGGCGTCGAGGCGGGTCAAAGAGGCGATCGAGTTGGGGCCCCGGCACGGGCTGACCGGCGAACCGTTAGCGCCGATCCTGTCCGCGACGGCCGCCGCTCAACGCGACGGCGCCCTGGGCCCCGGGCAGGTGGGGGTGATCCGCCGGTTCTTCCACCAGCTGCCCGCCGCGGTGGATGCACCCACCCGGGCGGCCGTGGAGGCCGACCTCGTCAGGTATGGAACGCAGTATCGGCCCGAGCAATTGGCGGGGCTGGCCGAGCATGTCGC
>NZ_LATC01000274.1:0-314 GCF_001414075.1 Mycobacterium sp. UM_11
TTGACCTGCTGATCGGCCCGTCCGAGGTAGTCGAGTTGGCCGTCGGGGCGCCAGCGCACCAGATCCCCGCTGCGATACATCCGCGCCCCGGCCGGCCCGAACGGGCAGGCCACAAACCGGGCCGCGGTCAAGGAGGGCCGGTGCCAGTAGCCCACCCCGACGCCGCGCCCGGCGACATAGAGTTCACCGACCACCCCGGGGGGAACCGGACGCAACCAGGCATCCAGCACGAACAACGCCGCCCCGGGCACCGGCGCCCCGATCGGGACGCTGGTGACCCCGGGGGTCAGGGGGGCGCTGATGGTGGCATAGAC
>NZ_LATC01000275.1:0-314 GCF_001414075.1 Mycobacterium sp. UM_11
TTGACCTGCTGATCGGCCCGTCCGAGGTAGTCGAGTTGGCCGTCGGGGCGCCAGCGCACCAGATCCCCGCTGCGATACATCCGCGCCCCCGGTCCCCCGAACGGGCAGGCCACAAACCGGGCCGCGGTCAACGAGGGCCGGTGCCAATAGCCCACCCCGACGCCACGCCCGGCGACATAGAGCTCACCGACCACCCCGGGCGGCACCGGACGCAACCAGGCGTCGAGCACGAACAACGCCGCCCCGGGCACCGGCGCCCCGATCGGGACGCTGGTGACCCCGGGGGTCAGGGGGGCGCTGATGGTGGCATAGAC
>NZ_LATC01000276.1:0-313 GCF_001414075.1 Mycobacterium sp. UM_11
CGGGCAATCTGGGTCAGCACAACGGGCTGCCCGTGTCGATCGTGGTGACCACCACCTTGCAGGACCTCGAGGCCGCCGCCGGCAAGGCCTTGACCGCCGGCGGCACCCTGGTGCCCATGTCGGACGTGATCCGCTGGGCCGGTCACGCGCACCACTATCTGGCGATCTTCGACGACGGCAGGTCACTGGCCCTGCATCACACCAAACGGCTGGCGTCCCCCGCACAGCGAATCATGTTGTACGCCAAGGATCGTGGCTGCACGCGGCCGGGCTGTGACGCGCCGGCCTACCACAGCCAAGTCCACCACGTCCG
>NZ_LATC01000277.1:0-313 GCF_001414075.1 Mycobacterium sp. UM_11
CGGGCAATCTGGGTCAGCACAACGGGCTGCCCGTGTCGATCGTGGTGACCACCACCTTGCAGGACCTCGAGGCCGCCGCCGGCAAGGCCCTGACCGCCGGCGGCACCCTGGTGCCCATGTCGGACGTGATCCGCTGGGCCGGCCACGCGCACCACTATCTGGCGATCTTCGACGACGGCAGGTCACTGGCCCTGCATCACACCAAACGGCTGGCGTCCCCCGCCCAGCGAATCATGTTGTACGCCAAGGATCGTGGCTGCACGCGGCCGGGCTGTGACGCGCCGGCCTACCACAGCCAAGTCCACCACGTCCG
>NZ_LATC01000278.1:0-309 GCF_001414075.1 Mycobacterium sp. UM_11
CGCTGAGGGCGCCCAGGTCCAGGTGGCGTTGAGGCGCGAACCCGTGTCGGTGTCGATGGTGGCGGCGTTCAGCTCGACGCTGTGCGACAGCGGCATCGGCACCGCGGCTGCCGCCGCGGCGATCTCCAGGCTGTCGCGGCTCACCCCCCACAGGTCGCCGGGGAGGTCGGCGGCGGCCGTGCCGCCGAGGCGTCCGAGGTAGTTGAAGCCGATGGTGGGCTCGGGTGTGGTCAGCTCGTTGGTGAGGTAGCGCAGCAGTCCGTAGGTCAGCGGGTGGGGCAGGGCGCGTAGTTGTTCCTTGGCGGCCTT
>NZ_LATC01000279.1:0-307 GCF_001414075.1 Mycobacterium sp. UM_11
TCGCGAACGATGGCCTGGTGCTCAGCCTCCAAAGACGCGGCCTGGGCGCGGATCAAGGCACCGTGGGCGTCGACATCGCCGAACTGGTAATTGATTGTCATAACGGTGTTCTCCTAATGTCTGGAATGGTACGCAGCCGCGGTTTTTAGCGCTAGCTGCCGAGGATTTGCTGCGAGGCCTGCTCTTGCTGCTCGTAGTTGTTCGCGTCGCGAATCAGACCGTCGCGCACACCGTGGAGCATGTTGACGATGTTGCGGAAGGCCTGGTTGACCTGACCCATGGTGTCGTACGAGGTCGCCTGCGCCTG
>NZ_LATC01000280.1:0-306 GCF_001414075.1 Mycobacterium sp. UM_11
CGCTGAGGGCGCCCAGGTCCAGGTGGCGTTGAGGCGCGAACCCGTGTCGGTGTCGATGGTGGCGGCGTTCAGCTCGACGCTGTGCGACAACGGCATCGGCGCGGTCGCGGCCGCAGCCGTGGCCGACAAACCGTCCTCACTGATCAGCCAGAGATCATGTGAAGCCTCGGGCACCGTGGCGTTGAGGCGTCCGAGGTAGTTGAAGCCGATGGTCGGGTCGGGTGTGGTCAGCTCGTTGGTGAGGTAGCGCAGCAGTCCGTAGGTCAGCGGGTGGGGCAGGGCGCGTAGTTGTTCCTTGGCGGCCTT
>NZ_LATC01000281.1:0-300 GCF_001414075.1 Mycobacterium sp. UM_11
CAGGCGCAGGCGACCTCGTACGACACCATGGGTCAGGTCAACCAGGCCTTCCGCAACATCGTCAACATGCTCCACGGTGTGCGCGACGGACTGATTCGCGACGCGAACAACTACGAGCAGCAAGAGCAGGCCTCGCAGCAGATCCTGGGCAGCTAGTAGCCGAAACCGCCGTCTTCCAACACTTTTAAGGAGCTAAGCAATGACCATTAACTACCAGTTCGGCGATGTCGACGCCCACGGTGCCTTGATCCGCGCCCAGGCCGCGTCTTTGGAGGCTGAGCACCAGGCCATCGTTCGCGA
>NZ_LATC01000282.1:0-298 GCF_001414075.1 Mycobacterium sp. UM_11
GGCCCCGCGCGCCAGGTACGGCCCGCCCCGGTTGAAGATGTCGGCGCCGGTGTTGCCGAACCCGGCCGCCGACAACAGCGCCTGATCCAGATCCTTCTGCTGCGCGTTGATGGTGCGCGAGGTGACCACCGCGTCGTTCAGGAAATCGATCAGGTCGGGCGCGGCGTTGGCGTAGGTGTCGCCCAGCCCGGCCAGCTGCTGAATGTCGCGGCGCGCCTGGGGCATCTGCGGATTGACGTCATCGAGGATCGCGTTGGCGTTGACCACCGACTGGCCGAACCTGTCGCCCAGCCCGGTC
>NZ_LATC01000283.1:0-298 GCF_001414075.1 Mycobacterium sp. UM_11
GACCGGGCTGGGCGACAGGTTCGGCCAGTCGGTGGTCAACGCCAACGCGATCCTCGATGACGTCAATCCGCAGATGCCCCAGGCGCGCCACGACATTCAGCAGCTGGCCGGGCTGGGCGACACCTACGCCAACGCCGCGCCCGACCTGATCGATTTCCTGAACAACGCGGTGGTCACCTCGCGCACCATCAACGCGCAGCAGAAGGATTTGGATCAGGCGCTGTTGTCGGCGGCCGGGTTCGGCAACACCGGCGCCGACATCTTCAACCGGGGCGGGCCGTACCTGGCGCGCGGGGCC
>NZ_LATC01000284.1:0-293 GCF_001414075.1 Mycobacterium sp. UM_11
GTGCAGCCGCGGTCCTTGGCGTAGAGCACGATCCGTTGGCCGGGGTTGGCGAGGCGTTTGGTGTGATACAGCGCCAGGGGTGTGGCGTCGTTGTCGAAGATGGCCAGGTAGTGATGCGCGTGGCGGGCCAGCCGGATCACGTCGCTGATCGGCAGGCGGGTGCCGCCACCGGTGCGCCCGTGCCCGGCGGCGGTCTGCAGTTCCTGCAGGGTGGTGGTGATGATGATGGAGGCCGGTAACCCGTTGTGCCGGCCGAGTTTTCCCGAGGCCAACAGCGCGCGCAGCCCCGCGGT
>NZ_LATC01000285.1:0-285 GCF_001414075.1 Mycobacterium sp. UM_11
CCCTGCCCGATCCGGGGCCCGAGCAGGTGGCCCACATTATTTACACCTCGGGCACCACCGGGGTGCCCAAAGGGGTGGCGGTCACCCACGACAACATCACCCGCCTGTTCGACACCCTGGATGTGGGCATCGACCTGGACCGCGAGCAGGTGTGGACCCAGTGCCACTCCTATGCGTTCGACTTCTCGGTGTGGGAAATCTGGGGTGCCCTGCTACACGGCGGCCGGCTGGTGGTGGTGCCCGACGACATCACCCGCTCCCCCGAGGAGCTGCACACCCTGCTGC
>NZ_LATC01000286.1:0-283 GCF_001414075.1 Mycobacterium sp. UM_11
CGGCCGAGTTTTCCCGAGGCCAACAGCGCGCGCAGCCCCGCGGTGAGCCCATCGTGGTTGCGTTGGGCGGCGCTGCGCCCATCGTGATCAATGGCCTCCTGACTCGGGGTGCCGTCGACACACGGCATGTCGTCGAGCGGGTTGCACATGCCCGGGGCGGCCAGCTTGGCCAGCACCGCCTCGAGGGTGGCCCGCAGCTCGGGGGTGAGCAGCCCGCGCAGCTCCGACATGCCATCAGGGCCCTGCTTGCCCAGGGTGAGGCCGCGGCGGCGGGCGCGCTCGG
>NZ_LATC01000287.1:0-282 GCF_001414075.1 Mycobacterium sp. UM_11
AAGCTGGGTGCGACTTCGGATGTGGCGGTGGGGTTTCCGATCGCGGGGCGTCGTGATCCGGCGTTGGATGAGTTGGTCGGGTTTTTTGTCAATACGTTGGTGTTGCGTACGGATTTGTCGGGCAATCCCACGGTGGCGGAGTTGTTGGCGCAGGTGCAGCAGCGCAGTCTGGCGGCCTATGAGCATCAGGACGTGCCCTTTGAGGTCCTGGTGGAGCGGCTGGGTCCCACCCGCAGCCTCAGCCATCACCCCCTGATCCAAGTCGTCCTCGCCTGGCAGAAC
>NZ_LATC01000288.1:0-281 GCF_001414075.1 Mycobacterium sp. UM_11
GATGTGTATAAGAGACAGGGCCGCGACCGCCAGCGGATCGGGGCCGCGCGCCGGCCCGCGCCCCGGGCGCCGCCGACGCTCGCGGGCCGGGATCCGCGCCCGCGCCCGGACCAGCGACGGCCCGGGTCCGATCCACGCGGCCACCGCGAGAAACAGCGCCGCCGCGGTCACGCCCCGACCCGATCGGTGATGCGGTCCGCCCAGCACAGGCCCGCGCACGCCAGCGTGGAACCGACGACCAGGAGCCAGCCGCCCGCATGCCCTGTCTCTTATACACATCT
>NZ_LATC01000289.1:0-272 GCF_001414075.1 Mycobacterium sp. UM_11
TCGGGTGTGGTCAGCTCGTTGGTGAGGTAGCGCAGCAGTCCGTAGGTCAGCGGGTGGGGCAGGGCGCGTAGTTGTTCCTTGGCGGCCTTGATGATTGGGCCCAGCGCGGGATCGCCGGCGGCGACGCGCGACCA
Source organism: Mycobacterium sp. UM_11 (assembly GCF_001414075.1). Classification (NCBI taxonomy): domain Bacteria; kingdom Bacillati; phylum Actinomycetota; class Actinomycetes; order Mycobacteriales; family Mycobacteriaceae; genus Mycobacterium; species Mycobacterium sp. UM_11. Next base: position 135 of record NZ_LATC01000289.1, read on the forward strand.
GCCCGGCCCGGCCACCGACAGCGCGACCGGGTATTTGGTGGTGAACCAGCCCACCGTGCGGGACAGGTCCACGTCGCGGGACAGTTCGTCGTGGCGGCCATGCCCCTCGACGTCGATGCCGATCGCTTCGCCGGTGCC
>NZ_LATC01000290.1:0-271 GCF_001414075.1 Mycobacterium sp. UM_11
AGGCCCAGCTGGACCCAACGGCGCTGTCGGTGCTGGCCATGTTGCTGCCGGCGCTCTGCACCTTCTGCCCGTGGGCGTTGGCCTGCTCGTAGATCACCTGGAAGTTGCGACCCAACTGGGTGATGAACTCCTGGCAGGCCACCGAACCGGCACCGCCCCAGAAGTCACCCGCAGCAAGCACATCGCGAACGATGGCCTGGTGCTCAGCCTCCAAAGACGCGGCCTGGGCGCGGATCAAGGCACCGTGGGCGTCGACATCGCCGAACTGGTA
>NZ_LATC01000291.1:0-257 GCF_001414075.1 Mycobacterium sp. UM_11
TGATCAACCTGACCAATCACAGCTACTTCAACCTGGCGGGTGAGGACGCCCTCGACGTCTACGACCACAAGGTCACCATCGATGCCGACCACTACACGCCGACCGACCCCACCCAGATTCCGACCGGCCAGATCATCCCCGTGCGGGGCACACCGTTCGATTTCACCGCACCGACCGCGATCGGCGCGCGTATCACCGCCAATGACCCGCAGCTGTTGCTGGCCCACGGTTACGACCACAACTGGGTGATCAACCGC
>NZ_LATC01000292.1:0-257 GCF_001414075.1 Mycobacterium sp. UM_11
GCGGTTGATCACCCAGTTGTGGTCGTAACCGTGGGCCAGCAACAGCTGCGGGTCATTGGCGGTGATACGCGCGCCGATCGCGGTCGGTGAGGTGAAATCGAACGGTGTGCCCTGCACCGGGGCGAGCTGCCCGGTCGGAATCTGGGTGGGGTCGGTCGGCGTGTAGTAGTCGGCATCGATGGTGACCTTGTGGTCGTAGACGTCGAGGGCGTCCTCACCCGCCAGGTTGAAGTAGCTGTGATTGGTCAGGTTGATCA
>NZ_LATC01000293.1:0-242 GCF_001414075.1 Mycobacterium sp. UM_11
TCGGCGGCGTTGAGTTATCAGAGCGTGGTGACGCAGCTGGCCAGTGAGGAGTGGGCGGGTACGGCTTCGGCGGCGATGGCGGCCGCGGCCACGCCGTATGCGGAGTGGCTCAGTGCCACGGCGGCGCAGGCCGAGCAGGCGGCGGTGCAGGCGAGCTCGGCGGCGGCGGCTTATGAGTCGGTGTTTTCCTCGGTGGTGCCCCCGCCGGTGATCGCGGCCAACCGGGCGTTGGTGCAGCAGTT
>NZ_LATC01000294.1:0-242 GCF_001414075.1 Mycobacterium sp. UM_11
AACTGCTGCACCAACGCCCGGTTGGCCGCGATCACCGGCGGGGGCACCACCGAGGAAAACACCGACTCATAAGCCGCCGCCGCCGAGCTGGCCTGCACCGCCGCCTGCTCGGCCTGCGCCGCCGTGGCACTGAGCCACTCCGCATACGGCGTCGCCGCGGCCGCCATCGCCGCCGAAGCCGTACCCGCCCACTCCTCACTGGCCAGCTGCGTCACCACGCTCTGATAACTCAACGCCGCCGA
>NZ_LATC01000295.1:0-239 GCF_001414075.1 Mycobacterium sp. UM_11
CCGGGGTTGGCGAGGCGTTTGGTGTGATACAGCGCCAGGGGTGTGGCGTCATCGAAAATGGCCAGATAATGGTTCGCGTGGCGGGCCAGCCGGATCACGTCGCTGATCGGCAGGCGGGTGCCGCCACCGGTGCGCCCGTGCCCGGCGGCGGTCTGCAGCTCGTGCAGGGTGGTGGTGATGATGATGGAGGCCGGTAACCCGTTGTGCCGGCCGAGTTTTCCCGAGGCCAACAGCGCGCG
>NZ_LATC01000296.1:0-239 GCF_001414075.1 Mycobacterium sp. UM_11
TCGTGCGCGAAGACCGCCCCGGCGACAAACGCCTCACCGGCTACGTCGTCGAAAGTGCCCCCGGCACGGTCGATCCCACCACCGCGCGGTCGGCTCTGGCCGAGCGGCTTCCCGGGTTCATGGTGCCCACCGCCATCGTCACCCTCGATGCCTTGCCCACCACCCTCAACGGCAAACTCGACACCCGCGCCCTACCCCCACCCGACTATGCCGATGCCGATCACTACCGCGCCCCCACC
>NZ_LATC01000297.1:0-236 GCF_001414075.1 Mycobacterium sp. UM_11
CAACGGATCGTGCTCTACGCCAAGGACCGCGGCTGCACCGCCCCGGGCTGCACCGTGCCCGGCTACCTGTCCGAAGTCCACCACGTCACCGACTACGCCCGCAGCCGCCGCACCGACATCAACGACCTCACCTTCGCCTGCGGACCCCATCACCGCCTACTCACACCCGCCGGCTGGCGCACCCGCAAAAACACCAAAGGTGACACCGTCTGGATCCCCCCACCCCACCACGACCG
>NZ_LATC01000298.1:0-226 GCF_001414075.1 Mycobacterium sp. UM_11
GGCCCCAACTCGATCGCCTCTTTGACCCGCCTCGACGCCTCGGCGCGGCTGATCAGCGTCGCCTCGGCGATCGCGTGCGGCAGGCTGCCACCCAGCTCCTCGGCCGTGGCCTGCCGGGCCAGGGTGTTGATCACCGGATGCTCGAGGGCCGGCAGCTGCCGGCGCACCCTTTCGGTGCGCTCGAGCATCGCCAGCTGTTGGTGAACGTTCAAAGCATCCACCGGCA
>NZ_LATC01000299.1:0-223 GCF_001414075.1 Mycobacterium sp. UM_11
TATCCGGCGAAGGGGGGTCGGGCCATGACGGTGGGGCGGAATCCGTATCGGGGGCCGGCACCGGCGTGGGTGCCGCTGCCGACGCCGGCCAGGGGCATGCCGCCGAGCAGGTTGCCCGGTCCCCCGGCGGCCTCGGGTGCGGCGCTGATCGCGCTGACCGGGACCGCGGTGTGGCCCATCGCCGGCACGGCCGGGGCGCTGTTCCAGGCCACCGGCACCGACA
>NZ_LATC01000300.1:0-218 GCF_001414075.1 Mycobacterium sp. UM_11
GCGCCGGCGCCGAAGGTGACCAACGATGCGGGCACGGCCAGCCAGTCGGGCACGGTGGCCAACGCGGCGGCCAACACCACCGCGGGTAACACCGCCAACGTGGTGCAGAAGGCGGCCACCACGGCCACCACGAGCACGACCCAGCAGGCCGCCCAGGCCGCGGCCACCACGACCGATCCGTTCCAGGAGCTGTGGTTCCTGCTGACCGGCCAGACCAC
>NZ_LATC01000301.1:0-218 GCF_001414075.1 Mycobacterium sp. UM_11
GTGGTCTGGCCGGTCAGCAGGAACCACAGCTCCTGGAACGGATCGGTCGTGGTGGCCGCGGCCTGGGCGGCCTGCTGGGTCGTGCTCGTAGTGGCCGTGGTGGCCGCCTTCTGCACCACGTTGGCGGTATTACCCGCGGTGGTGTTGGCCGCCGCGTTGGCCACCGTGCCCGACTGGCTGGCCGTGCCCGCATCGTTGGTCACCTTCGGCGCCGGCGC
>NZ_LATC01000302.1:0-215 GCF_001414075.1 Mycobacterium sp. UM_11
CCCAGCGCCACCCCCTGCGGGGCGCGGGCCACCTGCGCGGCGAACAACCCCGGCACCGAGCGCTCAACCACCGACTGGCCCAACACCGCCCGATGCCCCCACTCATCCAGGCACACCCGCTCGGCATCGGTGAGCACATCGACCGCCGACAACCTCGTGCCCGGATCAGCCGTCATCGCCTCCAACACCCGCCGCAACCGCTCCACCAACGCGCT
>NZ_LATC01000303.1:0-213 GCF_001414075.1 Mycobacterium sp. UM_11
CGGAATCCGTATTTGTGCGAGTAGCCCGCGGCGGCGCCGGCGCGGCGGCCCATGACGCCGGTGGGCATGCCGCGCAGCAGGGCGTTGCCGGGCGGGTTGCTCGCCCCGGCCTGCAGGGGGGCGGCCTCGGCCTCGGCGGCGTTGGCCGGGCTGACCGCCGAGGTCAGCGTGGCCCACTGCTGGGGCACCGACAAACCCCCGACCTGGGCGGCC
>NZ_LATC01000304.1:0-213 GCF_001414075.1 Mycobacterium sp. UM_11
CGGAATCCGTATTTGTGCGAGTAGCCCGCGGCGGCGCCGGCGCGGCGGCCCATGACGCCGGTGGGCATGCCGCGCAGCAGGGCGTTGCCCGGCGGATTGCTCGCCCCGGCCTGGAGGGGGGCGACCTCGGCCTCGGCGGCGTTGGCCGGGCTGACCGCCGAGGTCAGCGTGGCCCACTGCTGGGGCACCGACAAACCCCCGACCTGGGCGGCC
>NZ_LATC01000305.1:0-209 GCF_001414075.1 Mycobacterium sp. UM_11
CGCACACCGTGGAGCATGTTGACGATGTTGCGGAAGGCCTGGTTGACCTGACCCATGGTGTCGTACGAGGTCGCCTGCGCCTGACCGCTCCAGCCCGAACCCGCGATGTTCATCGAGGACGCCCACATCTTGCGAGCCTCGTCCTCAACGGTCTGGGCGTGCACCTCAAAGCGGCCCGCCATCGCCCGCATCTCGTGCGGGTCGGTCAT
>NZ_LATC01000306.1:0-208 GCF_001414075.1 Mycobacterium sp. UM_11
GCCGCGGCCGCCATCGCCGCCGAAGCCGTACCCGCCCACTCCTCACTGGCCAGCTGCGTCACCACGCTCTGATAACTCAACGCCGCCGACTGCAACTCCGCAGCAATCGCATTCCACGCCGACGCCGCAGTCATCAACGACCCCGACCCCGGACCGGCATAAATCTTCGCCGACGTAACCTCCGGCGGAAGCATCCCGAAATCAAACA
>NZ_LATC01000307.1:0-203 GCF_001414075.1 Mycobacterium sp. UM_11
AGCTCGGTGCCGGTGGCGATCACCTCGTGCAGCGAAAACCCGGCCTGGGCCACGAAATCGGGGTCCAGCTCGGCCAGCGCGGCGGCGAACGCGGGTTCCTCGGCCAACAGCTGACGGCCCATGCCGGCCCACTGCGAACCGCGACCGGAATACACAAACACCGTGCCCGGCCCGACATTCTCGGCCGGGGCCACCACCCCCGG
>NZ_LATC01000308.1:0-203 GCF_001414075.1 Mycobacterium sp. UM_11
AGCTCGGTGCCGGTGGCGATCACCTCGTGCAGCGAAAACCCGGCCTGGGCCACGAAATCGGGGTCCAGCTCGGCCAGCGCGGCGGCGAAGGCGGGTTCCTCGGCCAACAGCTGGCGGCCCATGCCGGCCCACTGCGAACCGCGACCGGAATACACAAACACCGTGCCCGGCCCGACATTCTCGGCCGGGGCCACCACCCCCGG